>CAZSMN010000098.1:0-11968 GCA_964607615.1 uncultured Chthoniobacterales bacterium
TGCTGGTCTGCCTGCTGTTTTTCTTCCGGCAGCGGAGCATGCTGTATTTTCCGGAGGTTTCACCGGAGTCCGTCCTGCTTGGCCGGGCGGAGGGCGAGGGGTTTGTGCCGTGGAGGGACCGGGAGGGTAAATTGATCGGGTGGCGCACAAAGGAAGGCGCCGGGCAAACGGCCATCGTCCTGTTTCATGGCAACGCTGGTGATGCCCAGGGACGTCGTTCGCTGATCCAGCGGCTCCGTCAGGCGGGACTGCAGGCGCCGGTTTACGTTCTGGAATATCCAGGATTCGGCGCCCGCCCGGGAACGCCGACGCAGGAAGCTCTGACCACGGCGGCTGTGGATGCTTTGAGTTTGTTCGGGCAGCCGGTGGTGGTTTTTGGCGAATCGCTGGGAACCGGCGTGGCCGCCCAGGCGGCGTCACGGGTTCCGGAGAAGGTGACGGGACTCATCCTGCTCACGCCGTTCGATTCGATCGTCGGAGCGGCTGCGGCGCACTATCCGTTCCTCCCGGTCGGGCTCATCGTATTGGACCGCTTTGACTCGGTCTCTGCTTTGGCCGGCTTCAAGAAGCCGGTGGCGGTGATCGCGGGCGGCCGGGATGAGACAACGCCGCCCGAAGGCGCCCGCCGGCTGGCGGCCAGCCTCGGAACGACCGGCAGGCTCTGGTTTGTCCCTGAAGGCGACCACGGCTCGACCACCTGGGGGCTCAGCGATGCGGAGTGGCGTGACGTCTGGGCTTTTGTGACGGGCGGCGGTCAGTGAGATTGACGCTCTCGCTCGCGGGCGAATACCGTTCGCGCATGTCATTTCCGGATCGATGAGTGCCTTTACTGTTGAAGCAACCCAGGGCGCAGCGCGTGCCGGAACGCTCCTGACCCGTCGCGGGCCGATCCAGACACCGGTCTTCATGCCCGTGGGCACCCAAGCGACCGTCAAGGCCATGGCCCCCTGGGAACTCGAAGCCGCCGGCGCTCAGGTCATTCTCGGAAATACCTACCACCTGCATGTCCGTCCGGGCGAAAAGCTCATCGCTCGGATGGGCGGGCTCCACCGTTTCATGTCGTGGGAGCGTCCGATCCTCACAGACAGCGGGGGATTTCAGGTTTTCTCGCTCGCACGGCTGCGCAAGATCACGGAGGAGGGCGTCCATTTTCAGAACCACCTCGATGGAACCCCGACGTTCATCGGCCCGGAGACGTCGATGGAAATCCAGCGCGATCTCGACTCCGACATCGTCATGGCGTTCGACGAATGTCCGCCACATCCGTGCACGCACGAAGCCGCCTCGAAGAGCCTCGATCTCACCCTGCGCTGGGCCAAACGGTGCCGCGAATGGTGGGATGCGCAACCGCCTGAGGGCCGGCCGCTGGTTTTTGGAATCACCCAGGGATCGGGCTTCGCGGATTTGCGCGAGCGGAGCGCCTGCGGGCTCGTGGAAATCGGCTTCGATGGCTATGCGATCGGAGGCGTGAGCGTTGGCGAGCCCGAGCCCGAGATGATGCACGCGGTCGAGTCGGCCGTGCCGTTCCTGCCGCAGGATCATGCCCGCTATGCCATGGGCCTTGGAACGCCGCCGCAGATCATCGAGATGGTCGCGCGCGGGGTGGACATGTTCGATTGCGTGCTGCCGACGCGGCTGGCGCGTAACGGGACGGCCTTCACGCATGGCGGCACCCTGAACCTGAAAAACGCCCCGTATGCGGAGGATCCCGGACCGATCGAGGAGGGGTGCACCTGCCCCGCCTGCTCTGGATTTTCCCGCGCCTATCTGCGACACCTCATCAAGGCGGAGGAAATTCTCGGGCTGCGGCTGGTGACGCTTCACAATGTCCATTTTTATCTGAACCTCGCGCGGAAGGCCAGTGCGCACCTGCTGGCGGGAACGTTTGAAGAATTCCGCCGGAGCTTCGTGAGCGGCTACCGGACCGAGCGGCCGTAAGGGGTTCTCAGGCCGGGAGGGTCGAGACGAGAATGCCGGCTGTCCCGCCGAGCGGTTCGACGGTGAGGTTTTCCGCGCTTGCCGGGACCAGGAAAAACTGCCCCCGCTCGAAAGCGGCGCTGCCGCATTTCACGGTGCCATCGAGCAAGGTCACCACGGCGAACGATTCAGCCGGCCGGACATCACAGGCCTTGGTGAGCGTCTGCTTCTCGACGCGGAAATACGGACAATCGGCAATGACGTTCTCATGGGAACGCGTCACGCCCGGCTCGAAATCTGCAAAGTCGATCGAGAGAAGCGACTCCTTGATGTGCAGGGCGCGCGGCTGGCCGTCGAGGCCCATGCGGTTCCAATCAAACACGCGGTAGGTCGTGTCGCTATTCTGCTGCACTTCGACGATGAGGTTTCCCTCGCCGATGGCGTGCAGGCGTCCGCTGGGGATAAAGATGCTCTCGCCGGTGAAGACTTCGATTTCGTGCAGGGCCTGCTCGACGGCGCCGGAGTGCAGCAGGCTTTCGAACTCATCGCGGGTCACTCCTTTTTTCAGGCCGGCATAAATCCGGGCGCCGGGCTGGGCATCGAGAAAGTACCAGACCTCGGTCTTCGCCTCGCCTTGGAGAACAGACTCAAGGTGCGCCGGAGGATGGACTTGAACGGAAAGCCGCTCGCGGGCGTCGAGGAGTTTGATGAGAATGGGAAAGCGTGGCGAGGAATGGCATTCAGCTGCCTTGCCGAAAATAGCCCTGCGGTTTTTGGTCCAAAGCTCGTGGAGAGTCAGGCCGGCAAAGGAGCCCTCATGTACGACGCTCTGGGCATCCGCCCGGTCGACGACTTCCCAGAGTTCTCCAATGGGTGCGCTGTGAGGGAGGGCTTTTCCCTTCAGGTTCTCAAAGCGCCGGCCGCCCCACACGCGTTCCATGGCGATCGGCTCAAAAACGAGAGGCTCGGAGATCATAAGAATGGATTCTTCGTCACGAGTCGTCGGATTTCAATCCCTTTGAGCCGTGGGCACACAGGGCATTCGACTTTGTCACGCGGCGGATCCTCCGATACGATAACGCCGGTATGTCGCCCCTCAACGCCCTTATCTTCGGTCTCGGGCTCTTCTTCCTCGGGCTGCGGCTGGTGGGCGAAAACCTGAAAGGCCTCGCCGGCGGGAGCCTGCGGGAGAGCATCATGCGGACGACGGAGCATCCGCTGCGCCGCGTCGGTTTGGGCTTGCTGGCCGGGGCGCTCATGCAGAGCGCAACCGCCGTGACCTTTATCGGGGTGAGCATGGTTGCGGCCGGACTTTTGCAAACCTCTGCCGCGGCGGTGTTGATTGTCTGGTGCAATGTGGGGCTCACGGCTCTGGCTTTTGTCGCGACTTTCAATATCCACCCGATTGTGGCGTTTGTCGTCGGCGGTGCCGGCATTGTGTTGGGCGTTGTGCGGGTGCGTTCGTGGCAGACGGTGGCGGGTGTCCTCCTCGGAATGGGTTTGATCCTTCTCGGCCTTCAGCAGATGAGCGAAGGAGCCGCGCCGCTGAGGGGCGAGGAGTGGTTCCGGTCCGGCATTTCGTTTGCCACATCGTCCGCGCCGCTGGCCTTTCTTGCCGGCCTTCTTGCCGCAGCCATCCTCCAATCGAATACGGGAGCCACGATGCTCGTCATCACGCTGGCAGGCGCCGGAGCGATCCCGTTCGAAACGGCTGCCGTTCTGATCTATGGCACGAATCTTGGGGCGATTGCCCTGCGTTGGCTTTTGGCGGCCGGGATGCAGGGCGACGGGCTCCGGCTTGTCCGGCTGGAAGATCTCTTCTGCGTTCTCAGCGGGGTGTTGATGCTCGTGCTCTACGCCGTCGAGCAGGCCGGCGTGCCGCTCGTTCTGGCGTTCGCGGGCAAGGTGGCGCCTCGTGAGGAGACGGCCCTGGCGGTCGTCTTTCTGCTGTCGAATCTTCTTCCGGCGCTCGTGCTCATGCCGCTTCTTTCTCCGACCTTGAAGCTTCTCAAGCGGCTCTTCCCCAGTGAGCCGGTGGCGGCTCCGGGAAGTCCGAAATATCTTTCGCCCCGGGCGCTCGTGCACCCCTCATCCGCCTTGGATCTTGTGCGCCGCGAATTGGCCCGTCTGATCAGCTTCACATCGCTCGGACGGACGGATGCTCCGCAAGTCTCCGCGAATGCCGAGAGCGGACCACCGCCGGGCTTCGCCAGCCTCTCCACGGCGATCGAGGAGTTTCTCATCCGACTCGCCGCTGTCTCCGGTCTCAATGAAAAGGAGGTCGAAGTCCTTCATCGGTTGCGGGCGGCACTCAGCGGCGTCCGGCATCTGGAGGAGGCCGGGCGGTTCTATGCGGCGCGCGTCGAGAAGCCCGGCGCGGTGGATGTCGCAAGCAAGCGTCGCCTCGACGCCGTGTTGGCTTCGTTCATCACGGAGGCGGCGGCTGGATTGGACGGTGGTGATCCGGATAAAATCGCGGAGCTCGTCGCACGTAGCAAGAAGCACGGCGACTTCCTCGAGGGGCTGCGCAGCGAGGTGTTTCCCGGCGGGGGGATACCGGCCAGCCTCGAGACGTCGGCGCTTTTTGAGGATTTCCATCTGGTCATTTGGACCTACCACCACCTCATGCAAATCCTGGCGAAGATTCCTTTCCCGCAGCGGGCCGAACCCCCGGCTTCATCGTGAGGCGCGGATGTCATCCTTCTGTTCTGGCCATCATCCGGACGGCATGTAAAAATCCTTCTCTCCTTTACGGGGAAGTGTACCGCAGATGACAGCGAGAGTCTTCCTCTCAGGAAGAACCATGACCCACCTTGAACAGCTCGAAGCCGAAAGCATTCACATCCTCCGCGAGGTGGTCGCCGAGGTGGCCCGGCCGGTGATGATGTATTCGATCGGCAAGGACAGCGCCGTCATGCTGCACCTCGCGAGGAAGGCCTTTTTTCCCGCGCCCCCGCCGTTTCCTCTGCTGCATGTGGATACGGGCTGGAAATTCCGCGCGATGTACCGGCACCGCGACCGCATGGCGGAGGAATCCGGAATGCAGCTCATCGTGCATACGAATCCCGACGGAATCCGGCAGGGCATCAACCCGTTCACGCATGGCCCGGCGGTCCACACCGAGGTCATGAAAACGGTGGCGCTCAAACAGGCTCTGGATGCCTACGGCTTTGATGCCGCCTTCGGAGGCGTCCGCCGTGATGAGGAGAAATCCCGCGCCAAAGAGCGGATTTTTTCTTTCCGCTCTGCCCAGCACCGGTGGGATCCGAAAAACCAGAGACCGGAACTCTGGAACCTCTACAACGCGCGGAAGCACAAAGGCGAGTCGATCCGGGTGTTTCCGCTGTCGAACTGGACCGAACTCGACATCTGGCAATACATCCTTCTCGAAGATATCCCGATCGTTCCGCTCTATCTCGCTGCCGAGCGTCCGGTCGTTCAGCGCGACGGGACGTTGATCATGGTGGATGATGACCGCATGCCTCTCCGCGATGGCGAGGTGCCGGCCATGCGCAAGGTAAGGTTCCGCACGCTGGGTTGCTATCCGCTCACCGGCGCGGTCGAATCCGATGCCGACACCCTGATTGCCATCATCCGCGAAATGCTCCTCGCCACAACCTCGGAACGACAGGGACGTATCATCGACCATGATTCCGCCGATTCGATGGAAAAGAAAAAGCAGGAGGGCTATTTCTGATGCTTCCTTCCTCCGAGCTTCTCGCCACCGACATTGAAGAATACCTGCGTCGGCACGAACGGAAGCAGCTCCTCCGCTTCATCACGTGCGGCAGCGTGGATGACGGCAAGAGCACGCTCATCGGCCGAATGCTTTTCGAAGCCAAGCTGCTTTTTGACGACCACCTTTCCGCGCTGGAGTCGGATTCCCGGAGGTTCGGCACGCAGGGTGAGGGGATCGATTTCGCCCTGCTGGTCGATGGTCTCGCTGCCGAGCGGGAGCAGGGCATTACAATCGATGTCGCCTACCGGTTTTTTGCGACGGAGAAGCGGAAATTCATCGTGGCCGATACGCCGGGGCACGAGCAATACACGCGCAACATGGTCACCGGCGCCTCGACAGCCGACGTGGCTGTCCTGATGGTCGATGCGCGCAAGGGGATTCTTACGCAGACGAGACGGCACAGTTACCTGGCTACGCTGCTGGGGATACGGAATGTGGTCGTCGCCATCAACAAGATGGACCTCGTCGATTACTCCGGCGCGGTATTCGAAAGCATCGTTCATGATTTTCAGGATTTCGCTGCACAGATCGCGCTCGAAGGTGCGGCGTTCATTCCGCTCTCGGCGTTGAGGGGGGACAATGTTCTCGAGCGGAGCTCCGCCATGCCGTGGTATGCCGGCCCGTCGCTCCTTGAGTATCTGGAGACCGTCGAAATCGATGAGGAGCGGCTCATCCGCCAGCCCTTCCGCATGCCGGTGCAGTGGATCAACCGCCCGAATCTGGATTTCCGCGGAGTTGCCGGAACGATCACAGGCGGGCGCGTGGCGGTTGGCGACCGGATCCGGATTCAGCCTTCCGGCAAGGAGACGCACATTGCCGGCATCGTGACCGCGAAGGGTCCACTCGAGGAGGCGGTCGCCGGCCAGTCGATCACGCTCACGCTCGCGGACGACGTCGACGTTTCCCGTGGGGATATGCTCTCGCCGGCCTCGGATCCTGCCGAGGTTGCCGACCAGTTTGAGGTCGGTCTCGTCTGGATGCACGAAGACCCGATGCTGCCGGGACGGCCTTACCTTTTGAAAATGGGTGCGGCGACCGTGCCGGCATCGGTCACAGCGATCAAATATCAGGTCAACGTGAATACGCTCGAGCACGTGGCGGCCAAAAAGCTCGAATTGAACGGCATCGCGGTTTGCAATCTCTCCATCGACAAGCCGCTGGCCTTCGATCCCTACCTCTCCAACCGGCATACCGGGGGATTTATTCTCATCGACCGTCTGACCAATAACACGGTGGGTGCCGGCATGATCCATTTTGCCCTGCGACGTTCGCACAACGTTCACCTCCAACACCTCGAGGTGGACAAGGAGGCCCGCGCGCTTCAGAAGCGGCAGACGCCCTGCGTTGTCTGGTTCACCGGACTCTCGGGTGCCGGCAAATCAACCATCGCCAATCTCGTCGAAAAGCGCCTTCACGCGCGGGGTTGCCATACGTATTTGCTCGATGGGGACAATGTCCGCCACGGTTTGAATAAGGATCTTGGCTTCACCGATGAGGACCGTGTGGAGAATATCCGCCGCATCGGAGAGGTCGCCAAGCTCATGGTCGATGCCGGACTCATCGTGCTCACCGCGTTCATCTCCCCGTTCCGCGCCGAACGCCGCATGGCGCGACGGCTGATGGTGGAGGGTGAGTTCATCGAGGTCTTCGTCGATACGCCGCTCGCGGTCGCCGAACAGAGGGATCCCAAGGGCCTTTATAAAAAGGCCAGAAAAGGTGAGCTCAAAAACTTCACCGGCATTGATTCCCCCTACGAGCCACCGGAGTCTCCGGAGATCCATCTGATGGCCGGATCCGGAACGGCCGAGCACCTTGCCGACCAGGTCGTTGAGAGCCTTGTGCGGAGCGGTGTCGTTCCGTCCGTTTAGAAAGCCCCCCCCGCGGGTCGTTTTCTGCAGCTGTTGGGGGCTGTCTTTGAGGGAGTTAGCGAATTGCGCCGAAATCGTAACATTCGGCCGGTTGTTTTCTGCAGAGCGGGATCTAGATCGGACGCTTTGCGATCTCAACCATGAAAAAATTCATCCTTGGAATGGCTTGCGCGGCGGTCGGACTTCCCGGCCTCCACGCGCAGTTCACCCTCCTGAGCAACATCAGCGCAAACCAACCGGGCGGCGCCAGCGCCGGCGAAATTACGGCATTCGACCCGGTGACCGACCGCCTCTTTGTTACGAGTTCCGGGCTCACGGCATCCGGCAACGCCTCAACCGGCGTTTACCGGATCAACGTTTTCAACATGGCGGACCCGACGGCGATCACGCAACACAGCACGATTGATTTCTCGACCGTCTTCGGTGGCTCGAACGTCAACATGGCAGGATTGAGCAGCTTGGCGCTGAACTCCGGCAAGGGCTTCGGCGTAGCCTCGCTCATCCCGACCGCCAACACGACAACGGTCGGTAAGGTCGGCTTTTTCAACCTCTCGACCGGTGCGGCGATCGGCACGCTGGATGTCGGCTACCATCCGGACAGTGTCACGTTTTCGCCCGATGGCTCGAAGCTCATCGTGGTCAACGAGGCGGAGTTCAATCCCGCCAGCGGAACGAACGCCCCGGGGTCGATCTCTGTCATCGACGTATCCACGATCAACAGCGGCAACCTTGCCAATCTCACCTCGCTCACGCCCGTAACGCGGGACTTTTCCTCCGGCAACCTCGCGGCGGGCGTCACGTTGAATGGCGTGCGGAATCCCAACCTCGCGGCGATCGGCACGAGCGGCCCGTTTATCAATAGCGTGCCCGACTTTTCGACCCCGGCTGTAGGCATTGAGAATGCCATCGAGCCGGAATACGCGGCGGTTGTCGGCGACAAGGTCTACGTGTCCCTTCAGGACAACAACGCGATCGCCGAATACGATATGACCTCGGACAAGTGGACGAAGGTCACCAATCTTGGAACGATCGCTCAAACGATCGATGCGACGGATACCGGCTCGACGATCTCGATCTCCCAGGTTGTCCACGGTATGCCGATGCCCGACACGGTCGCGACCTATCAAGTGGCCGGCAAGACCTACGTCGTCACAGCGAACGAAGGCGATGCTCGCGTGGACGATCGCGATGTCAGCCGGTTCGGGGACAACTCTGGGAACGACACGATGAGCGGTCTGGTCGATACCAACGCACCGTCGAACTTTCCTGCGACCAACACAGGGGTCCGTGCCGATTCCCAACTCGGCCGCCTGAATGTTTCGCGCATCGACGGAGACACGGATGCCGACGGCAAGATCGACCGTCCCACCATGCTGGGCACGCGGAGTTTCTCGATCTGGGAGGTTACCGAGACGGGCCTGACCCGTGTGTTCGACTCGGGATCGGATTTTGAAACGAAGATCTCTCTCCTCGATCCGACAGGCTGGGTCGACTCCCGGAGCGACGACAAGGGGCCCGAGCCCGAAGGTCTCACGCTCGGCGTGATTGACGGCGAAACTTATGCATTTATCGGCATGGAGCGGACGAACAGCATCTTCATGTATAACGTGTCGAATCCGGCGAATGCCACGTTCTTCGGCTACACCCGACTCGTCCTGGGGGATGGGTCGAATACCTCGGCGACCCCCTTCCGTCCGGAGAGTCTCGCGTTTGTCTCTGCGTTGGATAGCCCGAATGGCCAGAATCTGCTGCTCGTCGGCTACGAGGGCGATGGATCGGCCAACAGTGTGAACGGTGAGCGCATCGCGGTGTTTTCCGTTGTTCCGGAGCCTTCCACTTACGCCCTGATCGGCGTCGGAGCTCTCTTGCTGGTGTTCGCCGCCCGGCGCCGTCGGGCCTGAGGCAACCGGCGAAATGCGGGAGGGGACGTCCAATGTGACGATTCCCTCCCGTGAGCCGGGCCTGTGCGGCGATTAGCGCCCTGCGCCGCCCCGTGATCCGCTTGGACAGAGGGCAAGAAGTTCGCAATGGGCGCAATCGGGATTCCGCGCCATACAGCGGCGGCGTCCGTGGAAGATGAGCCAGTGGCTCAGGTCGGTCCAGCGGTCGCGCGGGAAGAGGCCGGCGAGATCTTTCTCGACCTTTACCGGATCCGAGTGCTTCGTGAGTCCGAGCCGGAGCGAGAGGCGCCCGACATGGGTGTCGACGACCACGCCTTCGTTTTTGCCGAAGGCATTTCCCAGAACGACATTGGCCGTCTTGCGTCCCACCCCGGGAAGCGCGGCGAGGGCCTCCAGCGTCTGGGGCACCTCACCTCCGTGCTCAGCCAGCAACCGCGCAGCCATGGCCTGGATGTTCTTTGCCTTGTTGCGGTAAAAGCCGGTCGAGTGAATCAGCGACTCCAACTCGGGGAGCGGGATCTCCGCATACGCACGGACGTCCGGACAGCGGGGGAAGAGCGCGGCGGTGACGATGTTCACCCGTTTGTCCGTGCATTGCGCAGACAGGATCGTGGCCACGAGAAGCTCTAGCGGGTTGGAGAAAACCAACTCGCAGTGAGCGTCGGGGTAAATGCGCGGCAGGAGTTCGCCGAGGGCCTTGGCGCGGTCCTTGCGGGTCACGGATTGCCGAGGGCGTTCAAGCGCTCCTGAGCCTTTGTGGCTTCCGCGCTCTTCGGGTAATCCTTCAGGAGCTGGCGGTAGGCATCGCGGGCACGGTTGGTCTGTTGCGCTTTAAACTTCGCATCGCTGCTCGCGGCGACCTGCTCCTCCAGAAGCTGTGCGCCGCGCCAGAGGCCGGTGGCGGCTGCATCGGGCACGCCTCCGTAGAACTGGGCGATCTTGAGGTAGTTGTCGATGGCCGCGCCACGGAGCTCGTCTTTCTTCTTCGAGTCCGCCTCCGCGTTCATGCGGTCGACGGTGATCTCACCAAGGAGAAGGAACGAAGCCGCGCGAAGCTCGGCGGTTGCATTCTGCGCGCGGATCACGCCGGTGAGGATCTGCTGGGCCTCGTCGGATTTGCCGGAGGCGCGGAGCGATTCGGCAATACCATAGTCGGCCTCGAGCACCTTGGGTGACCACGGATAGAGGGCCTTCAACTGCTGGAAAAGCTTGCCGGCTTCGGCTGTCTGCTTGCGCTCCTGGGCGACGCGGCCGAGACCAAAGAGGGAAACGGCCTGAGCCTCCTGGGTGAGGAGCGGCGCCTGGTTGGCGGCGGTGCCGGTGGGAACCGGGTAGTCTTTAACGAGCTTCTGAAAAACAGCCGTCGCCTCGTCGAGCTTCTTGTCATCAATGAGGGCGAGGCCGTAGATATCGAGATCCTTCGGCGAATAGACGATCTCGGCGTTGTAGATCTCGTTCATCTTGGCCAGCGCACGCGGCTTGTCGGTCTCGGAGATGAGCGAGGCGAGCGTGAAGAGTATCTTGCTCTTGGCGGTCGGAGTGGGGGCCTTGGCGGCCAGCTCTTCGAAATACTTCTCAACGTCGGCGGGCTCGCGGAGCTGCGCGCGGAGAAGAAGGCGCTGAGAGGCGAGGAGGGCCTGCAGACCGGACGGAAGGTCGGTGCTGTCGGGATACTTCGCCACGATGCTCTCCGCTGTCGAGATCGACTGCTGGATCGCATCTTTCCAACGCGTCTGGTCGGCGGCGTCGAGCGAGGCGTAGTTTGTTGCGATGCGCTCCGCGTTGCCACGCTGGAGGTCAACGACCTTCACCAGTGCCTCGGTGGCCTTCGGGTGGTCCGGGTATTTCTCCGAAAACTCTAGGTAGGTCGCGATCGCCTCGTCGGGCTTGCCGAAGTTCGCCGCGCTCTGCGCGATCGAGTCGAAGGCGAAGTAGATCTTATCGTCCTGCGGATACTTTTCGATGAACTGCCGCATGAGGGCGATCATCTCTTCGACCTTCTGGTCGCCCGCGAGGATCTGTGCACGCATGAAGTAGGTATAGGGCGCGGGCGGGCTGTCCGGGTATTCCGCAGCGACTTTGGCGAGCGTCTCGAGTCCCTTGGCCTTGTCGCCGAGCGCGATCTGTGCGCCGCCTGTGGCGTAGGTGGCGAGGGCCGCCATGGGGTGCTTGGGATTCGCCTTTACGAAGGCCTCCAGGAGCGGGATCGCAGCGGCATTGTCGCCTTTTTGCTGCGTGCAGATGGCGATCCAGTAGTCGGAGTCTGTCGCCTGCGGGGTGCCGGGGTATTTTGCTTTCACCTCCTGGTAGGCTTTGATCGCCTCGTCCCAGCTGGCTTTGTCCTTGTAGATGCCCGCAAGGCCGAAGCTCGCGACCACGGCAACATCCTTCGGCGGATTTTTTGCGAGGTAGTCTTTGAAGGTGGCAAGAGCGCTGTCGAACTGGCCGAGTGCGGCCTCGGCCTGGGCCTTGCTCACGACCGAGAGGCCGGCGAGGCGGCCGGAGGGATACTGCTTGAGGGATTCGTCGAAGTAGCGGATCGC
>CAZSMN010000099.1:0-11947 GCA_964607615.1 uncultured Chthoniobacterales bacterium
AGGGCGGCCGCCACACGCCGTTCTTCACGAACTACCGTCCGCAGTTCTACTTCCGCACGACCGACGTGACCGGAAACGTCAAGCTCCCCGATGGAGTTGAAATGGTGATGCCTGGTGATAACGTCTCGATCGAAGTCGAGCTCATCACCCCGATCGCCATGGAAAAGACCATCCGCTTCGCCATCCGTGAGGGTGGACGCACGGTTGGTGCCGGCCGCGTCGCCGACATCCTGGACTAATACCAGTCCTGGCAGAGTTCCCTAGGTCAGTAGCTCAATTGGTAGAGCATCGGTCTCCAAAACCGAGTGTTGGGGGTTCAAGTCCCTCCTGACCTGCGGGAAGCTGCCGCATAAGAAACGTTTCGATGTTTGCAAAGATCCGCAAGTTTTCCTCTGAAGTCCGCGTCGAGCTCTCCAAGGCCCAGTGGCCGTGGGACCCGAATGAGAAGGGCTTCAAGCGCTACAAGGAGCTGACCGATTCGACGATGGTCGTCCTTGTCGCCATGCTCATCCTTGGCGGATACATCGCGTTTTTCGATTTTGTTTTGATCAATATTGTGGGTTTCCTGACCCACCCGTAGTTTTCTCCCCGTTCATTTCCCATGGCATTAGCTCCTAAAGACCAGTGGTTCGTTGTTCATGTTCTCTCCGGCCAGGAGCAGAAGGTGCAGAAGGAAATCAATCGCCGCATCCAGACCGAGGAGATGGGAGATTTCGTTTACGAAGTTCTTATCCCCACCGAACGTGTTCAGGAGATCAAGCGGGGTAAGAAGACGGAGACCACCCGCAAGTTTTTCCCGGGCTACCTCATCGTCAATATGCATCTCCTCGATGAGAACAACCAGCTCGTCGACAAGACCTGGTACTTCATCAAGGATACCAATGGCGTGCTCGGCTTCGCCGGCACCAAAGACCGTCCGATCCCGATGCGTCAGAAGGAAGTCGACGGTCTTCTCGCCCAGGTGCGCGAACGTGAAGACACCGTCAAGCCGAAGATCAGCTTCGAAGTCGGCGACAAGGTGAAGGTTGCCGATGGTCCTTTCCAGAACCAGAACGGCATCGTCGAAGAAATCGATCCGGAGCGTGGCAAACTGCGCGTCTCGGTCAGTATCTTCGGTCGCGAGACCCCGGTCGATCTGGAGTACTGGCAGGTCGAGAAGGCCTGATTTTCTCCTCTGCGCCAGCCCTGCTCGGCTGGCGACTCTGGAGCTTCGCGGCTTCCACCCGTGTCCGTTTGGGGAAGATTAAGGGAATTTTTACCCCGAAGACACTCTCCCCGGGCCCTTTCCCATTCGCCGCTACAGAGCGCTTTCACTCTGTAGCGGATCATCCGAATCGCCGCGCCGGGAGCGCTACCGCCGTTCCGAGGCGACCTGACTTTGTTCGCGGAGGGTTTTACCCTCGTGCCACTCGCCCGGGATGAGAACCTTTCTCGGCTGCCTTGGCACCCCGATCTCGTTCCGGCTGAGCTGTCCGATCAGCAGGTCGACCGCGGCGGCCCCGATGAGGGCGTGGTTCTCGCGGATACCGCTCCAATTTTCAACGTCATCCACGACGTTCAGGTTGACCAGACCGCAATCCTCCGGGACAGAACGTCCGGTTTCCTCGACCCAGTTCCGCACCACAGGGTTGATCGAGAGAATGGCATCCGGCTTGTAGGTATCCATCCACCGGTCAAAGGCGGCGGGGCGTCCCTCTTTAAAGCGCTCGAGGAAGAGCATGGGCACACGGTCCTGCTCCGGGAGTTGCATTTGCTCGACGAGGAACGCGGCCTGGGCGCGCCCTTCGGATTCCCCGTCGAGATAGCGGCTGTAGATAAACCCGATGCGAGTGTAGCCGCGCTGGCGGACGTTTTGAAAAGCCAGCCGGAGGTTGAAATAAAAGTCGCGGTCGGCGATCGGGAAGCCCTGAGGGTAGAAGCGGGTGGCAGCCGGAGAAACGACCTGCCCGGGGTGGATGCCGCTGCCGATGAGTGCGATCACGCAATCCGACCAGTCTTCCATCAGGAAGCGTGGGTTGAGCATCAGGGGGAGAATCACGCCAAAGATGCCTTTCTCGCGGAGGATCTCGGAGATCTGGACAACCTCCATGGCTCCGTCGTTACCGCCGCCGATAGCGATCTCCTCGAGCCGGAACCCGCGCGCCTCGCAGCGCTCGCGGGCGCCGTTCAAGTAACCGCGCAGCCACGGGAAATCTGTCCAGCAGGAGGGATTCGGATAATCATTCAGCCAGCCGAGAGCGGACTGCATCGCGGTCGGACGGTTGGACCGGGCTTGCGCCTGGTACATCGCAACCAGCGGATTCGGACGGTAGCCCTCGCGGCGGGCAATTTCCTGAATCCGCTCACGCGTACTGGCCGGGATGGTCGGATGGTTGCGGAGCGCACGGGAAACCGTCGCTTTATGAACACCCGCAAGCTTGGCGATATGATCAAGGGAGACGCGTTGTAACTTCATGGAACCGGCGAGAGTAGTGCAACAGTTTCGCTAGTGCAAGAAGCGATGTTGCATGCGTTGCGTGCCGGCGTCAGAACCTGCGCTTCCCGGTGGGATAGGCGTTGCGTGAAGTGCTGCGCGTCCGGCATGATCTCGAGATGTCCAAGCCTGAAGAAAACGTTCTCGTGATTCCACGCAGCCTCTTTGACCGCATCGGTGCGTTCCATGGGCTCCACAGCCCGGTTGATCGCTACCTGTCGGAATTCCTTAAGAAGGAGAACAACTTTTTCGTCCCGCGCTCGAAGGCGGAGGACGACCCTTCGCTCAAGCAGATCATCCCCTACGCGATTTTCCGCTGCGGCGGGAAGATTCTCCATTACACCCGGGGATCACAGTCCGGCGAAAAGCGGCTGGTTGCAAAGGCATCCATCGGAATCGGGGGGCATATCAACGACACGGACGAATCGCTTTTTTCCTTTGATGATTCAACGTATCACGCGGCAGTCCGCCGTGAGATTTCCGAGGAGCTTCGCCTGCCGGGCGGATTCACCGAGCGGGCGGTGGCGCTGCTCAACGACGACAGCACCGAGGTGGGAAAAGTCCACCTCGGGGTCGTTCACCTCGTGGATCTGACATCCGAGGACGTGCGGGCCGGGGAGAAGGCGATAGCGGAGCTGGGCTTTGCCACGCGCGAAGAGCTTCTGCTCAAGCGGGAGGGATTCGAAACGTGGTCGCAGATCGTGCTCGACGGGCTCCCTGGTCTGGAGTCCATCGGCTGACTCGCGCATTGCGCGCAGGCTCCTGCAGCGGTAGCTTTTCTTTGGCATGCGTCGCCCGGTTTTCTGGTTCCTCCTCTTCTGCTTTCTGGCTGCCCTGGTGGCGGCACCGACGCCCGATCAGGTGCGCACGCGGGTGGCGGATGGATTTGATCAACCGGTTGGCAAGCCGGATGCGGATGGCTACTACATGTCCCGGGGCTTTCTTTCGTATCACCCCGGCGAGGATTGGAATGGCCTCGGTGGCGGCAACAGCGACCTCGGCGCGCCGGTCTACTCGATCGGAAACGGCTACGTGACCTTCGCCCGCGATGCGCGGATGGGGTGGGGGAATGTCGTGCTGATCCGGCATATCTTCATGGACAAGGGCGCGCTGCAGACAGTGGATTCCATGTATGCCCATCTTGACCGGATTCTCGTTCGCGAGGGGCAGCAGGTGACGCGTGGGCAGCAGGTCGGAACGATCGGGACGAATCGCGGCATGTACACGGCCCACCTGCATTTCGAGATCCGCAAAAACCTCCGGATCGGCATCAACCGCTCGGCGTTCGCGAGGGACCTGGTCAACTACTATCGGCCGGGCTCGTTCATCGCGCCGAGGCGCAAGCTTCCCGGAGGCGGGCGCAGCGCTTTCGTTCCGATCAATACGTACTCCCTCGGGCGACCGATGGCCATGCCGGCGGATGAGGGGGTCAGTCGTGAGAAGGGCGACAAGCCGGCGAAGCCGGGCAACTCGCCGGCACCGCGGTCCTTCCGTGTCAACCGGTTCGAACCCCTTAGCTGGTAGGGGCGTTCAGGGCTCAGAGTCCCTCTAGAGCGACGGTCAGGAGACCGCCGCTACAGGGGGCAGGAAGCCGCTCGGCATGCCAGGTCGTAGTGTCGGCGTCCCCACCGAATTCAAGCGCCAGCGCCCGTGCCGGGATGGAGGGAAGCGCGCTGTCGGTTCCCTTGATCGCCCGCAGCGCAGCGCAGGGCCCGCGGCATCCGGAGGATGGCGTTCCCTTTTTGCAAGGACCCATACCGTGGGAGAGAAGAAGAAAAGTGGGAACCGACGGAGCGCTTCCCTCCATCGGGTATTCGACGGGGGCTTCCGCCCCGGTGGGAAGCGAGCGACGGTGAGGAGACCGCCGCTACAGATGCTGAAGGGGCAGCCGTTTGGAGCTCAGGGCTTACTACCCGAACGCTTGGCGGAAAGGAGGGACACGACAGAGTTCAGCGGGCGGGTATTGATCACGTCCGAACGGCTGAGCCATCCCTTGCGTGCCGCGCAGATGCCGAAGTAGAGGTCGCGGAGGCCTTCGGTCGAGTGGGCGTCCGGGTTGATCGCGCATTTCACGCCTTTCTCTTTGGCGAGCGGCCACCAGCGCCAGTCCATATCCAGACGCCGCGGATTTGCGTTCAGTTCGATGATCGTGCCGGTCGCGGCGGCCGCCTCGATAATGGCCGGAACATCCACCTGGTAGGGCTCACGGGATAGGAGCAGCCGCCCGGTGAGATGGCCGAGCATGGTGACGTGCGGGTTTTCGATCGCCCGTATGATCCGCTTTGTCATCTCTGCCTCGGGCAGGCTGAACGAGCTGTGCACGCTGGCGACGACGTAGTCGAGGGTGCTGAGCGTTTCGTCGGAAAAGTCGAGGGTTCCGTCCTTGAGAATGTCACATTCGGTCCCTGCGAAGAGGCGGAAGCCGTCGAAGGTCGCGTTCAGCTCGTGAATGCGTGCGACCTGTCTTGCGAGGCGTTTTTCGTCCAAACCGTGGGCCTGGAACGAACTCTTGCTGTGGTCGGCGATGCCGAGGTATTCGAGCCCGAGTTCCTGGGCTGCTTCCGCCATGTCCTCAAGACTGGCGCGGCCGTCGCTCTCGGTGGTGTGGTTGTGGAAGGTTCCGCGGAGGTTCTGCCATTCGATGAGCTCGGGAAGTTCGTGGCGCTCGGCGGCATCGATTTCCCCGCGATCCTCGCGGAGCTCGGGCACCACAGGCTCCAGCCCGAGCGAGCGGTAGATGTCATTTTCCTCGTGAACCTCCGGAAGCGGTTCGAGCAGTTCCCGCCCATCCGCTTCGCTGAAGCGGTATTCGTTGAGCGACCAGCCCCTTGCAAGGGCGCGGGAGCGCATGCGGACATTGTGCTCCTTGCTTCCGGTGAAGTAGTTCAGCGCGAACGGATATTCTCCGCTCGTAACGACGCGGAGGTCGCACTGTAGGCCGCTCTTGAGGAGGACGCTGGTTTTGGTCGCTCCCTTGGCGAGGACGGATTCCACGAGCGGATGGGTGGCAAAAAACTCCGAGACGTCCGCCGCCTGTCGCGAGGCGACGATGAAGTCGAGGTCGCGGACGATTTCCTTTTTGCGGCGGTAGCTCCCCGCGATCTGGGCCAGGGTGACGCCGGGGTGGGAGCGCAGGTCATCGAGAAGGCTCTCGGCCAGGCCGGCGATGTCACCGAGGCGGAAGTGGCCGGCGCTTTTCTTCTGTTGTTCGATCGCCTTGAGGATGTTTGCCGCGGTCTTTTCCCCGAAACCAGCCAGCGCGGCGATGCTGCCGTCTTTGCAGGCCCGTTCGAGCTTCGTCACCGAGTGGATTTTCAGGTGATCCCAGAGGGCCTTGATCTTCTTGGCGCCGAGGCCCTGCAATTCGAAAAGCGTGAGGATGTCCGGCGGGAATTCCTCACGAAGCGCGTCGTAGTAATCCAGACGGCCCGCTGTGACCAGGGTGGCAATCTTTTCCGATGTCGCTTTGCCGAGACCGTCGATGTCTGCGAGGCGGCCTTCGCGCACGAGGACTTCGAGCGACTCCGGCAGCGTCTCCAATGCCCGCGCCGCATTCGTGTACGCACGAACCTTGAAGGCGTTCTCTCCCTTCAGTTCGAGAAGCTTGGCAATGTTCTCGAGAACCTCGATGACCCCGTCCTTCGTCATGGCCGGGTCAGCGGGTGTAGGTCTGGAGACGGTTCCGCCATCCGGGCAGCCACTTGGCCTCGTTGCGGGCGGGCGGGGAGTTTTTCACGCGGGTGGTCAGCACTTGATCGGCGGCTTTGGCAAAAGCAGCCAATGCCGGCCCGTCGGAGGGCATTGTCTCAAGCACCTGTAGGAGTCCCCAGCCCTTGCCTTCGTAGCGTTCGGAGGGATTCACGCCCTCGCCTTTGAAGTTCACGTAGTCGACCAGTGCGTAAAACCCAAGCGGCTCGGCGGCGACGCGGTTGAAGTTCGCTTTGACCTTGTCACGCTGTGCGGGGTCGGCCGCGGCAAGCATCTTCGGCAGGGCTTTCTCCATCCGGATCGCGGCGTAGCGGGCCTGAAGCGCGACCGTATCGGCGAGCAACTTCCGGAGTTTCGTCAGGCGCGGTCCGTTGAAATCCGCCATGAAATCCGCACGCGATGTCCACGGGCACGGGCCGGTCATCCACGAGTCGACCTTGATGCCGTTATCAAGGAGGAACCGGACGAGGCCCGGGAAGCTCTCTTCGAACGGACCTTTGACGTCCTTGGGATACCAGATGAAATGGGCGATGCCGAGGGACGGAAACTCCTCGCCTTTATTCCAGGAGGTCAGGCCATCGACCGTTCCGGCGCATTCGTTTTTCCAGATCCGCTGCCCGATTTCACCGGCCTGGGCCGGAGTCAGAGAAACCGTGGCTCCGGAGACAGGAAGCGTGGATGCCAACAGGGCGATGGCGAGGAGAGTTTTCATCGTCGTGGGAAGCTAGCAGGCTTTTCGGCGGAGTGAAAAAAATTCCTTCAGGATGGCTCCGCACTCGTCGGCGAGGACGCCCGAGCTGATGTCGCAGCGATGGTTCAGCTGTGGCATTTGAAGAAGGTTGATAAGGCCGCCCGCCGCACCGCCGCGGGGATCGCTGCAACCGAAGATGACGCGCCGCAAGCGGGCGTGAACGAGCGCGCCGGCACACATCGGGCAGGGCTCCTTCGTGACGTAGAGGTCGCAGTCCGTCAGCCGCCAGTCGCCCACGGCGGCCTCGGCCTGGGTGATGGCGAGCATCTCGGCATGGGCGGTCGCGTCCTTGAGGAGTTCGACCTGATTCCAGGCGCGGGCGATGACGGTGCCCTCTCGCACGATCACCGCACCCACCGGCACCTCGCCGGCGGTAAAGGCTTTGCGCGCCAGCCGGAGGGCTTCACTCATATAGGATTGATCGCTCGCAACTTCCATCCGCAGAGCCTACGCTCATCCCATGCTTCAGCGCAAAACCATCGTTGCCCCATCGATTCTCGCGAGCGATTTCGGAAAGCTGGGCGCCGAAGTCGAGCGGGTCTCGGCTGCCGGTGCGGACTGGATTCACTGCGACATCATGGACGGCCAGTTTGTGGATAACATCTCGTTCGGACCGGCCGTTGTGGAAGCGGTGTCGCGCCACACCGCCCTTCCGCTCGACGTCCACCTGATGATCAAGAATCCGGACCGCTACGTCGACCGCTTCGCTCCGGTGGCGGCGTCGATCACGTCGCACGTCGAAGCGGAGCACGATGTTGCCTCCACGCTGGCGCGGGTGCGTGCGGCGGGCCTGCTGGCGGGTCTTGCCGTGAGCCCGCCGACGCCGGTCGAGGCTGTGCGGCCGTTTCTCGGGCAGTTCGACCTCCTTCTTGTCATGACGGTGAATCCCGGGTTCGGCGGCCAGCCGTTTCTCCCGGAGATGATGGAAAAGGTGCGCGCCGCCGCGCAATGGCAGGGCGATGCGGACTTTCACATCGAGGTTGATGGTGGCATCAACCGCGCGACGGCAGCCGAGTCGCGTGCGGCAGGAGCGAACATCCTCGTCGCAGGGACATCGGTTTTCCGTGCAGCGGATGCCGCGGCGGAAATCGGCCTGCTGAGAGCAGCGGGCTAGCGCCCGGGCTTGGCGCCGCCTTTCTTCTCGACACGCCGGTTGTGTTCCTATTTCAACAATCGGCCATGCGCTTCTTGACGGGTTCGTGGGCGGCTGCGGTCGTCCGTTTGTTGGTCGTTGCCGGTTTTCTCGCGGCTGGTCCGGTCTTTGCCGCTTCCGAGCCGGCGTCGGGTCCGGCCTTCCCGTTGCCGCAGAGCGCCTACGCGGCTGCCGAGGCTGCCAGGACTGCGGAACTCGGACGGAGCCTTTCCATTGTCGAAACGCTGACCCTCCGTGCGCAGGCGGATCCTTTCAACGTGATCGCGACAGTCATTTTTCTCTGCGCGATCCTTCACACCTTTCTGTGCGCGGTTTTCAACCGAATGGCCCACCGGTTCGAGCACCGGCATCACGAGCGCCTGAAGGCTGCCGGGAAAATCTATCCGGAGGGGAAGGAACCGGTTTCCCTTTGCGCGACGCTTTTTCACTTTCTTGGAGAGGTCGAGGCGGTCTTCGGCATCTGGCTCATCCCGTTGTTTCTCGCGATTATTGCTTATCCCTCGCACGGGTGGGGTGATGCGGTGGCCTATATCGATCACTGCAATTTCACCGAGCCGATCTTCGTCGTAGTGATCATGGCGATCGCGTCCACGCGTCCGGTCGTTCATTTTGCCGCCGCCGGGCTCCGTTCGGTGGCCAGGCTCGGAGGTGCCACCCCTGTGGCTTGGTGGATGTCAATCCTCACGATTGCGCCGATGCTGGGGTCCTTCATCACGGAGCCTGCGGCAATGACGATCGGAGCGATGCTCCTCGGGGCCGAGTTTTACCGTCACGGACCTTCGACTCCGCTGCGTTACGCCACTCTCGGGCTTCTTTTTGTGAACGTCTCGGTCGGCGGAACGCTCACGCACTTTGCAGCGCCTCCGGTCCTGATGGTCGCCACCGAGTGGCATTGGAACCTGCCGTTCATGTTCACGCATTTCGGCTGGCGGGCCGCCCTGGGTATAGTGCTGGCCAATGCCCTCTACCTGCTCTTTTTCTTCAAGGAGCTCCGCTCCCTCAGGCCGGTGGCGCAAAGCGGCGATGCGGCGGATGCCGAGGAGCCGGTGCCGGCGTGGGTGGTGATAACCCATCTCGCCTTTCTCGCGTGGACGGTTGTCACCCTTCACCATCCGGCCTTCTTCGTGGGGGGCTTCCTCTTCTTCGTGGCGTTCACGCAGGCCACGCGGCACCACCAATATCAGATGGTTCTCCGCGGTCCGGTGCTTGTCGGTTTCTTTCTCGGCGGCCTCGTGGTGCACGGCGGTCTGCAGGGGTGGTGGATCGCACCGATCTTGAGCAACCTCGGCGAGGGCGCGCTCTTTGTGAGCGCGACGATCCTCACAGCGTTCAACGACAATGCGGCTATCACCTACCTCGCTTCGCAGGTTCCGGCCTTCAGCCCGGATGTCCTCATTGGCGGGCAGATGGTTCCCAAGGAAGGGGCGGAACTCCTCCGTGCGCAGGCTTTGGAATACGCGGTCGTGGCGGGCGCGGTAACGGGAGGCGGGCTCACCGTCATCGCGAACGCACCGAACCCCGCCGGTCAGAGCATCCTCTCCAAATACTTCGGAGCGGGCGGAGTCTCGCCACTCGGCCTGCTGGCGGCGGCGCTCATCCCGACGCTCATCATGGCAGCCTGCTTCATGATACTGCCTCATTGAGGAGGGGTCGGGTTGCCCCGACCTCCATGCTCCACGGTGAGGCGGTGCCCGGCCCGGTTGAGGAAGTTTGGACAGGATTCACAGGGTGGAGAGTCCTGCTGCCGAAACATATCGGCCTCCGCGCCCCTGCGTCTCAGCGGGAGGATCCGTTGTGGCCGCTAGAACCTCCGGGGTTGCTAGGATTGCGAGCCAAGGCCTCGGGCAACGAGGGGGAGGGAGAGAAACTGGCTGGGGAGGGAATCGAACCCCCGACACGAGGATTTTCAGTCCTCTGCTCTGCCAACTGAGCTACCCAGCCGGGACCGACGAAAATAGCTGTTGCGAACGGGTCGGCAACTCTTTTCGGAGAAAATTTCAGAGGTCGCGTCCGCACGGATTGGCCCCGGCGCGGAGACAGTGGGCTATTTCGGGCGGAGGGCGCTGCTGGAGAGAAACGCGGAGACCGAACCGGCGAGGACGGCCTGGTTGACCGTGATGGGGCCGCTGGATTCGACGAGCGTGCCATCTTCCGTGACCTGCTGGGAGAGGACCATCGGGCTGAGGTGTTTGGTGATGCTGTCCGCGGCCGGGAGTTTCGAGGGATCGATATTCGCAGAGATGTCGGGCATCACGGAGGCGCCGAAGATGATCACCGGACGAAGGGCAGTGTAAGCGCGTTCGAAGAGCATTTTCGTATCGACGTAGACGAATACCTCGTTGGCTTTTTTGTAGGATTCCATCACCGGAGCAAAGGCCGGTGAAGCGTTGAGCGTGGCGCTGTCTGCCGGCTTTGTGGCCGCCGCGGCCACGGTGTCGGGGTCGATGCCGACCAGCAAAAAGGTGGGCGTTCTTGCGAGCGTGGGGCTGGCGAGCGGGCTGGGCGAGGCGCCGAGGGAGTAGAGGGTGACGCCGTTGACCGTCGACGAGCTCTGCCCCGGCAGGGCGGCGAGAAATTCCGTTACCACCTCATCCGCCTTGGCGCTGTCGCGGACCTCGATGGAGGCGAGAGCGGTCGGAGTCGAGCGGCCGGCCGGCCAGTCGAGGATCACGCTGATCTCCGGGCCGAAAGCCTCCGAGGCCTTGGTGGCCAGGGGAAGGGCGGCGGGGTTTTGCGCGATGGCGGGAAGGCCGGCGAGCGCGGCGGGGATGCCGGCGGTCTTCACGAAGAAGCTCAGAAACGCCATGGTCTCCGGCGAGGTGAGCGTGGCGGATTTATTGGTCAGTGCGGGTAGCGGAGGCGTGGTCTTGCGGAGCGCGTAGAGGGCGTCGCGCTGGATGGCGCCGTCGATCTTCCAAGTGGCGCCGATCGCCTCGGTGGCCTTGAGTTCCTCGACCTGTGCGGGAATGGGCTGTGCGCCCATCGACTGGCCGATGGCGAGAAGGGTATCGATGGCTTTGCCGGGCTGGACGAAGAGAAGGAAATCCGGCGAGGCAGCGAGTTGGGCGTTGACCTTTTTAAAGGCCTCGCTGGCTGCGAGAGCGGATTCGGCGGGGACGGTTCCCTTCACTCGGTCGAGGGCGGCTCTGACGACGTCAGGTGAGGTCCCAACGAAACCCCAGCGGCCGAGCGTTGCCGTGGAGATGGTGGCGCCGGCCTGCGTGGTGGTCAGGATTTCCGTGCCGGCATGGGTCTCGGGAGCCGGGCTCTGTGCGTCACCGGGAATCTCGGCGCGGAGCCGCGCGACGGCTTTGTCAAAGTCCGCCCGTCCGCCCCAATACTGAAAGCCGATCAGGGCTTCGGTTTTTTCCGGGGTGACGGCCGTGACGGCCAGGAAGATGTTGCCGGGCTTGAGGCCCATCAGCAGGGAGCCGGCTTCGTTGCTGCCGGGGTTGGATGTCAGGCGGCCGAGGGGTTTTTCCAGAAAGGCCTTTACGTCGGGCTCTTTCGAGATCTTGGAGAGCGCGGTGCCCTGCCAGCGGAGGGCGGTGCGGGGGAGGTTCGGGAGATTGACGAAGGCCACGACGTCGGCCGGCACGAGGGTGGCGGCATCCGAGGGGCCGATCTCCCGCTTGAAATAAAGAACGGCAGCGAGGATGAGAACGGCGACGATGCCGGCCGCGATGGTGAGTTTTTTAATCATGGCTTGAGAAGCCAACACCTAAGCACGGCGGTGCGCATCGTGCGAGCGGGATTCACGGCGTTTGTTTCGGATGGCTGCCGGCTATTCGGTTGACGCGTCGGGCGCAGAGACTAGTCTTCTGATGTTATGAACACCGAAAAACTCCAGGAATACATCCGC
>CAZSMN010000100.1:0-11904 GCA_964607615.1 uncultured Chthoniobacterales bacterium
CAAGCAAGGCACTGGCCATTGCACGTGTGGAGGCACAGACTGCCAAAGCTAAGGCGTTGGACGCATTATCCTGAGACGTATCCCGAACCAATCGCCAATCCCCCCGCACAAGCATGGCTTCGGTGTGCATGACCCACCACAAAGGATCCGGCGACCCGCCAAGGCTGGGCAGGTGGTGCACCTTGGGAACATGATCCATTCCAACAGAAGGCGGGAGCACTGGGGGATCATAAAAATCCACGGCTCGCAAGCTGTCGAGACCACGGAGCAAATCCAGCCGCCCAGCGTATTCACGTGTCACGTGCACGCCGCCGAGCACGAGAAAAAGAATCCCAACCATCCACGAAACAAGCCGCCGACGTCCTGAATCACTGCGATGTCGCGACTGGGACGCCGGGGCTGCCATGCTTGGTATCACAAAGATTTTGGTGGGATTATGTCACCGGAACTAGCCTATGACGCTTCTATCACCGATCGAACGGAGCCCGCACGCAAGAATCTGCGACGCAACGCTCTCTCGTAGTTTTCAAGAAAACCGGCGGCGCACCATCGGCCAGAGCACCAGGCCCATCAACGCAACAGTGACGGCGGCGAGCGTCGAAGGCTCGGGGACGACGACGAACTGCAGATCGTTCCCGTTGATGCTGAAGGATCCCGTAAGTCCGGCGCCCAGCCCGGTGTAGCTGAACGCACTGGCGTCCGTGAAGCCGCTGCCGCTGAACCCGCCGGTCGCCGTAATCAACGTGTAGGTGAAGCCGGCACCCCCGGTATTACCGAAGTCGAATTGGAAAGAGGAGCCCGTCGCCCCCCTGGTCATCGCGCCGGAGAGCAGGAGCTGGTCGCTGGCCGTGCTTGTGCCACTCAGGTCGAATTTCATCTGGGAGAATGCGGTGTCGGTGCCGTTCCAGAGCAGCGAGGTCGCAGCGAGGTCGCCCAGGTCGGAATTGCTACTGTTGCTCACGTCGAGCACGCCGCCGAAGCCGGCACCGCCCGAGAGCGTGACCGCCTGCACGGTGCCGTGACCAGCGAGCGTGGCCGTCTGTGTGGCGTTGCTGGTGACGGTGGTGGCGGCCGCAGCGTTGGTGAGCGAACCGTCGATGATCAGCTTGCCGTTGGTGACGAGGATGGTGTTCACATTGCTCACTGTGCCTGTGAAAGCCTGAGTGCCTGAACCCGTCTTGTTGATGTTGTCTGTATTGGCTCCAATGGTCGCGATCGTCGAGTAGGTGCCCGCACCCGCAAGGGTGAGGTCGCGGCCGGCAGAGTTGCCGTTGAACTGGCTTGTGACCGTGCTGTTGATGCCCGCCACGCTGGCACCGGTATGGTTGACGAGGGTGTTCCCGGTCAGGTTGACGACCAGGCCCGACCCGGCGCTGCCCAAGGAAGTGGTGCCACTTGCGGTTCCCGCATAGATGTTGACCGCACCCGTGAAGCCGGCAAAGTTCGCCGCACCGGAATTGGACTTGGTAATGGTGTAACCATTACCGACGATGGCTGAGCCAAACATGATCGACGAGGCACCGGTGATGTCCAGATTGCTGTCGAGGGTCACGGCCGCGATGATGCCATTCTGCGTGCCGGAGGGTGAGCCCACCGTATTTAAAGTCGCGTTGCCGCTGCCTGCGCCGTTGAAGATGAGGTTCTGGGTGTTGGCGGTGCCGACGCGAATGGCGAAGGTGTTGCCCGAGGTTTGGCGGGTCGAATTGAGCGAAAGAGAGCCCACGGTGACGGCCGTCGTTCCGCCCAAACCAAAAGTGGCCGTGCGAGCGTTTCCAGCCACGCCCGGTGCGGAGTCATGGTTAAGGGTGGCTATCGCGCCCTCGGCATCCGGGACGCCAGCGGTCCAACCAGCGGCGAGCCAATCGCTGGCGACGATGTAGTTGGCATCCGCGGGAGCCACAGCGTTGACGGTCCACGAACTCTGAGCCGAAGCCGTGCCGATCAGCGACCCCCCAGCGGCAGCGATTGCGAGAAAAAGAAAAGTTTTTGTCATGGCGGGAGGTCGTATCGGGGGGCTTGGCAACATCGCGGAGATCGGCTCCATCGACTGTTATCAGGATGATCATAGCGCGAGCGGGGAAAGGATCTGCCCCAGATGCGTCAGATTATTTTATCGTTTGCGCCAGACATGTCCCCGCGCCTCTATAAAAAAACGCGTCGCCAGCCCGTGTCGTTCCATTGCGGCCCGCGCGTCCCCCCGGCCCCTGATGAGCAAGGGCATTTCTGCCCTTGTCGTTGTGCTGCGGCGGTGCCGCCATGCTTGCGAAGAGACAGGCGGCTGCGCCGCAGGTTGGTCGATCAGGGACAGGAATGTCCCTGCTCCTCAGGCAAACGTCGTCCGCAGGCTGTAAGGAGCAAGGGCATTGCCGACCTCCGCTCCCGCGGAGAATCGCCCATCGGGCTGCCTGCAGCAGGCTGTGTCCGACGCTCCCGCATCTCCCGCTCCTGCCCTTGTAGTAGTGCTGCGGCGAAGCCGCCATGCTTGCGAAGACAGGCGGCTACGCGCGTGGCGTTCTTTTTATCGGTCTGCTCCCGTGCCGGCCTGCTGGATCCTCTGGTCCCATGTGCGGGAATCGAGGGGCAAAACACCATTTTTATCGGCCCACTCTTCCCAAGCGCTCTGGAGCGAATGCAAATCGGCCGGCCGTGTGGCGGCCAGATCATTGAGTTCCGCCGGATCGCGCTCAAGGTCGTAAAGCTGCCAGTCTGTGCGGCCGGGCATCGCCACCGCCTTCAGATCACCGAAGCGCACGGCGCAGCCGCCTTCGTGCTCGAAAAAGAGGTGGCGCGGAGGCAAGGGCCGGCCCGCCAGGGTCGGCAGGAGCGAAACGCCATCCGGCACAATCAGGGCCTGCCCATCCCTCTCGCGGGGAATCACCACACCGGCCGCCTCGGCGCAGGTCGGAAGAATGTCGATCAAGTGGACCGGATCGGCAATGCTCGTGCCGGCGGCGGCCTTCGAGGGCCAGCGGACAAAAAGCGGAGTCGCAACGCCACCTTGCAAGGGGTCCATTTTCGCCCCACGGAACGGCAGGCTGCTGATCGAGGCCCACGCCGGGCCGTAGCTGCTGCGACCGGCATCGGACAGGTTGGCAGGAAGAGGTGGAGCCTCCATCACCTCGGCGCTTGAGCCATTGTCCGAGGCAAAGATAACAAGGGTATTCCCCGCGCGATCGCTCCCGGCGACCGCTTGAAGAATCCGCCCCACGCCGCGGTCCATCGCTTCAACCTGTGCGGCGTAAACCGCCATCCGGCGGCTCTGATCAGCTTGCAGCTCGGGCGTGAGACTCTTCCATTCGGGCAACGAGTCGGGGGCCTCCTGCTGGTCGGGAGTCAAGAGGCCGAGTTCGCGCATTCGCGAGAGGCGGCCCTCGCGGACCCCCTCGTAGCCCGACCGGTAAGCCGGAAGATGGCGCGCCACCTCCTCCTCCCTGGCATGCAGCGGCCAGTGGGGCGCGGTGTAGGCGACATAGAGAAAGCGCGGACCATCGACCGGCTTGTGATAAAACTCCAACGCAGCGTCGGTGATCGCGTCGGTGAGATAAAAGTCGGGGCCCGGCAGGACGCGGGTCTCATCGCGGAACAGAGCCTTCGGAGCGTCGTAGGAAGATTCGCCTCCGAGGATTCCAAAAAACCCATCAAATCCACGGCGGGTCGGCCAGTTCGGACCGGGTGACTGTGAGCCCGTCTCCGCTGCGAGATGCCATTTGCCCGAAAGGAACGAATGGTAGCCTGCGTTTTTGAGAAGTTCGGGCAGAGTCGCGCAGTCGGCCGCGAGGTCGCCACGGTAGGCTGGGCGGCCGAGATCGGCGGCCGTCATCCACCCCATCCCCACCCGGTGCGGGTAAGCGCCGGTGAGAAGCGAAGCCCTGCTGGGGCAGCAGCGGGCGGCGTTGGACGCCTTCGTGAAACGCACACCCTGGGCTGCCAGGCTGTCGATATTCGGCGTTGGGATTTCGCCACCCTGGCAGCTGAGGTCACTGAAGCCCAAATCGTCTGCGACGATCAAAATGATATCCGGACGAGATGGCACCTCAGCCGTCGAGGCACCGGCCAGGGAGCATGAGGCCATGAGCATTCCCAAGCCTGTGGCGAAGAGGCGACCACCCAGCGCCGAGTGGTCGGTGGAAAAGGAAGGGACGAACGGATTCATAGGAGAAGAAGGGCGAAGCAACTGGACGGCCCAACCGTTCGCCGGAAGGGATGTTTTGACTGGCTCGCAACGAACCGGGAAACGGTGTTTTCCCCTTCATCCTCTCCCGGCTGCTTCATGGTAAACTTTGTTAATTTCGTCCAGAAACTCTTCCCCCGTCCGCCCGCCGCGCTCCGGTCACCTGCCGGAAGCGGCGCGGGCCTGTCTCAGGGCTGCCGGATGACCCGCGCACGCAGGAAGCTTTTGGCATTTTCGGTGAGCGGTGCGGCCGCGCGGATGGTGACGGTCTCAAGCCCCGGCCCAGCGGGCATGATGGTGGTGGTCACATCGCCGACGGCAGACGACCAGCTGCCCAGCGTGGACGAGATCTCCCCAACGATCGTGAGGTCCGTCCGGTCGTTCGGGCGCGTCCATGAGATCTGAAGATACTCGCCGCCCTCGGCGCTCACGATCTCTACAGCAGGCGCACTGCCCGGCTCGGCCGGACTCCCGCCCAGCGCGTATTCCAGCAGATTATTCAAACCGTCACCGTCGGCGTCGGCAAGCGGCTCCGTGGCATCCCCCACCCCTGGATACTGGCTGATCCAGGAGCTGAAGTTCGGCGTCACGGTGAGGATAAAGTTCCCCGATGTGGAGAACTCCCCATCGCTCACCGTCACGGTGATCACCGTGCTGCCCGTCTGGTTGACGGAGGGTATAACGGTGATCGTCCGGTTGGCACCGCTACCGCCGAAGATGATGTTTTCCTCCGGAACCAAGACCGTGTCGGAACTGCTGCCGGTGAGCGTCAGCGAGGCGGCATCCGTCTCGGCATCGCCGATGGTGACGTCCAGCACACCGGTCGCGACATTGGCGCCGACCGAGTGATCCGCCGGAACACTGAGCGTGGGCGCGGTGTTGCCGGGGTTCGCCGTGAGCACGAAGCTTGTCGGCGTGGAGAGGGAGCCATCGCTGACCGCCACGGTGATCGTGGCCGAGCCGGTCTGGCCAGCTGCGGGAGTGACGGTGACGCTGCGGTTCGCACCGCTGCCGCCGAAGACGATATTTTCAACCGGCACCAGCGTCGTATTGGAACTGTTCCCGCTCAGCGTGAGCGAGGCGGCCGCCGTCTCGGCATCGCCTACGGTGACGGCCATCGCAGCCGTGGAACTGCCTCCATTGACCGTCTGGTCGGCGATGGCGGTGATCGTCGGTGCGGTGTTCGGCGGGGGTGCGATCGCCGAGGAGACCACCACATTATCCACCCGGAAGTTGCCGATGCTCCCGAAGGCTACGGCATTGAAGGTGTAGGTCGCAGGCGAGGTATCCGTGAAAGTGAACGATCCCGAGGCCCCGTTGCTGAAACGCGGCGTGGTGGTGATCTGGATGCCCGTCGCGACACGCTCGAGGACGAGAGTCACCGTCAGCGGAAGGTCTGCGCTGCGGAAATCCCCATCCGTTCCATCGCTGCCGCCGACGGCGTCGTTGCCATCGGCACGGGTGATGAGTTGCGTCACCCCATCGGCGGCGGGAAACGCCCCGAAGCCTCCACCAACACTCTCGGCGAGCACCCTCGCAGTGCCTGTCCCTTGCCGGAAGAGACTGTTCGCCGTGAGGTCCGTCGTGCCTGCCGTGTTCTCGTTCGAGATGGCGGTGCTGGAAGTATGGCGCACGGCGAAGTAGCCGGTCCACAAGTCCGACGCAGCGACCTGATCATTCGCGGTTACGGTGTTGCCGTTGGTATTGAAAAGCCCGTAGCGGAAGCTCCACGTCTGGTTGTTGTTGGTAACGAGGCTCTCCGTGACAAACGTCAGCGTGATCTTGTCGCCAACCGCCGCGAGCGTGATCGGGGCATTGAGCTGGGCCAGCGCGCCATCGTAGGCGGTCGCGCTGCTCGCGGTCATGTTGGCCCCGACGGTTTCCACACCGGTGTTGCTGATCGTTCCACCATTGATGGCAAAAAACGAACCCAGCGTGACATTGCCGGAGCCGGCTCCTGACGAAACGCTGAAGTTGGCATTGCCTGTGAATCCCGAGGCAACGGCCGACACAGAAAACGAACCGGCCGCCGCGCCCGCCGTGAAGAGGCCGGAGGAGTTGATCGTGCCGCCGCCCGTTACGCTCCAGCTGAAGGAGGGCTGCGGAACGACCGCTTGGCCGAACTGATTCTTGAGCACCGCAGCAAATTGCTGGGTGCCGGACGCCGGAACCACCGCATTCGCAGGGGTTACCTCGATGCCGTTGGCGACCGGCGGTGCGGTGACGTTCAAGGTGAAGCTGGAGGTGCCGGCTTTGCCAGCACCATCGGTGACGGAGATCGTCACGAGCGTGGTGCCGCTCTGGTCCGCCGCCGGAGCGAGGCTGATCGTCCTGTTCGCTCCGATGCCTCCGATGGTGATACCCGAAGCAGGCAGCAAGGTCGTATTGGCACTGGTGACCGAGACGACCAGGTCCTGCACCGGTGTGGCGTCGTCTCCAATCGTGAACGCGAGCGGCCCGGCGGTGGTATTTTGCGGGACCGTCTGGTTGCCGACTGTGGAAACTGTCGGCGGCGCGTTGGAGTCCACACTGCCGACAAAACTGGCCTCCGTCGCGGCTCCGAGCGTGTCGATGGCACGGGCGGTGAAGGTGTAAGACCCGGTCGGAATGCCAGAGAGGGTCAGGTTCCATGTTCCGCCGCTTGCGGTAGTCGTTCCGGCCAGCGCTCCATTCCGGAAGACCTGAATTTGAACGATGCTACCGTCGGCATCGGTGGCCGTGCCACTCACGCCAAAGTTCGGGTTCAGCACCGCGGGGTTCTGGCCGATGGTGATCGATGGCGCAGCATTCGCGGCGGCACCCACGCGGAAGACCTGAGGTGCCGACCACGCCACATTGCCGAGAGCGTCGGTGCTTTTCAGGGCCAGCGAGTAGGTGCCGGCCGCCGCCGTCCATGGCGACAGACTCCAGCTGCGGGTGCCGCCCACCGGACCGAGCACCGCATCACCGATCTTCGTGGAGCCGAGATAGACCTCGACGGACTGGGTTCCATCGGCATCGGTCACGCTGCCGGAGAAGGTGACCGGCACACCGGTCGCATAACTGCCGCTGGCCGGCTCGGTGAAGGCAAAGGTGGCGGGCGTATCGGCAATCGGTTGTCCGGCGGCGTCCAAGGCGACCAGATTGACATCATCGAAAAATCCGGGAGAACCCGTGTTGCGCTCGTTGCCGAGGCCGATGCGGCCCTTGGTGCCGAGCCAGGCGCTGTCGCCATCAATGATGAGGCGGTTGTTCACCCACACCTTCATGGTGCGGCCCACGCGATCGATGCGAACGTCGTTCCAACCATCCGTCGGGATGCCGGCGTAGTCGGATGCCGGGTTGTTCGGATACCCCGCATCGGTGGAAACATGCGGATTGAGAGTGTAGGCAACATCGGGCCTGCCGCCGCTGGGCCCCTGGTACCAGATGCGCGTACCGGTGGCATTATTGTAGCTGAATTGCCCGCGGACGGTATTCGTCCTGCGGAGATCGACACAGACCGGACCATCGGTGCCTGCACCGAAAAAGACGAGGGCTTCCGGCGAGGAGGAGAGGGGAACGCCCGGCTTGTATTTGAAATCCAGCCGCCAGTTGCCCTTACCGATCGTGTCGCTGCCCCGCAGCCAGATCTGGTGCGACGAGTAATCAAAGCTCACCATCTGCCGGACCCGCAGGCGGAGGTCGCCATCCTCCGCGACCACCGACCAGCGGCCCGTGCCATTCAGGTTGACCTGGGTGACGGTGAGGTCGTCAGCGACCCTGTAATTTGCGGCATCGCCCCATTTCGGGACCGCGGAAAAATTGAGGCTGAGTGCGATGTTGATCGGCAGGGTCTCGGTGACATCGCCGGCGCTGTCATAGGCGACGGCCTTGATGCTCTGAACGCCGGTCCGCGCGCCGGTCCAGACGTAACTCCACTGCCCGCCGCTGATGGTGGCATTGCCAAGTCTTGAACCATTCGCCCAGACCTCCACGCGGCTGAGCGCGTTCTCGGCATCGCTGGCTGTCCCGTAGAAATACACCGTCTGGCCGCTGACGAGCGGAGTGGACGCGGTGGGATGCGTGATCGCCACCGAGGGCGGAGTCGTGGAGTTCACCTTCACCGTGATGGTGGTGAAGCCGGTGTCATTGACGTTGTCCACCGCTACCGCCTTGATTTCGTGCGAACCGAGCGCCACTGCGGGCAGCGTGCCACTCCAACCGCCGCTGCCGTCGAGCGTCGCATTGCCGACAAACACGCCATCAAGCCAGAGTTCGACACGCTGCACGCCATCGGGATCGCTGACGGTGCCGCTGACGGGGATGGACGTCACCCCGCTATTGAAGTCGGTGCCACTGGCCGGAGAGCCGATCGCGACGACCGGCTTGGTCCAGCCGTTCACGGCGATCGCATTTTCATTCACGGTCACCACACGGGTGCCCGCAGTGATCGTTTGCGCCACGCCGCTCCCGGTGGCCGTGATGCCAGGAATGGGGGCTCCATTTTCCGTCACGGTGATGGCGAGCAGGAACTTGCCATCGCCATTTCCCTGAAAGTCCACCCACTTGTTCTTCGTGCTGTAGGGGAGGCTGTTGGCGGCGGCACCGATGGTCTTGTAGAAGAAATTCGGCGGACGGTTGAAGGTGCCTGTGCGGAAGACCGGGTTGAGCGGCCACAGCACCCTGACCGTCATCTTGTGACCATCGGGCGACGTAATGGTGAAGCTGTTGCCGCTCGTCGTGATGGTGTTGAAATCCGGCGTATTCATTCGCCACCAGGTCCCGTCGTTGGACGAATCGCTGACGATAAAATAACCCGGCGCGCCCGATGCGCCGCTGTAATCGGTGATGATGCGGCGGGTGTGGTTGCTCACGCCGATCTCGGTGGTGTCCATGTTCATCACCGTGTAGCCGTCGCCGTTCGGACGGAGAAACGTGTCGATGATGGAGGGCACCAGCGGCGATCCCGAATTGGTGATCGTGTTGGGATCGTATTGGAAAATTCCCGTCTGCCCGCGGGGATCGGAGGTGCGGCCGGAGCCGACACACCACGGCACGCCGAGGCCGTAGATGCGGAAGGACAAGCCATCCGGACCCTGGTGGCCACCAACATTCGGGCGCGCGTTGCCGTGGGTCTGCATCACGAAGTCGTTCGCATCCTGATAGCGGTTGCGGAACATGAACACGCCGTAGCTGAAATCCGCATAGGTATTCCCCCACCCCGCGCTCGGGTTCTCCTCGGGCAGCGAAGCCGGGTAGTAGAGCAACGACCACAGGCCGTTGCCGGTGGATGAGTCCCATGTCTTGTCGCCCAGATCGCCGCAAAGGCGGCGGAACATCCATTTCAAGCCCGGCTTGTAGGCCTCAGGCGCGAAGGCAAACGCCAGCGCCGCCGTGCCTTCCGGATCCCAGCCATTGTGGTCGTCGGTGAAATCCGGACGCAGTCCCTTGCCCCAGCCGATGCGGGTGTCGCCGGGCCCGCTGCTGCGCGAGTAACGGTCGATCGGCAGCACGCCTTGGTAGGTCGCCCAAAGGGATTTCGTCAGCGCCGGATACTCGTTGACGAGGTTGAGCCCCTTCACGCGGTTCAGGGCGATGAGGGCCGGGAAAAGATTATAGCCGGGGTACTGGGCGTAAGCGATGCCCTCGGGATTCCAACCGTTGGCGTCGGCTCGCTTGGTAACGTTGGAATTGAGATACGAGCGGAGCCTCGTGAGGCAGGTGTTGTAGTTCGTGCTCCAACCGGCTTCGGGTTCGTCGCAGGAGAGGTAGCTGAGGATGGCCGTTCCGTAGCGCACAGCAAACCAGTTGTTCCCCGTCTTGCCATCGCCGGGCCACTCGCTGCCACCACTCGCGACCAGCGAGTCCGCGTTATTTTTCAAGGCCAGAGAAATTGCGGCATTGAGATCCATGCCGACGTAGGTGGCCGGCACGCTGTAGGTGTTGCCGTCGCCTGCGACGAACGTGGCGGGAACAGTTTGCCCGACCCAGGCGGAATGGCAGAGATCGTAGGCGATGGCGACACGCAGCGCGCGACCGGCGCGGCTGAGTGCCTTGTAGCTGCTGTTTGCCCAAACGACGTTGCCGCCACTGTCTTTTGCGGAAATCAGGTAGAGCACGGCGAGCTTTGCCTGCTCGGCATAGTCCGCCGGAGCCGCCCCGCTGTCGCGAAAGAGGTGAAGCGCAGCCATCGCATGGGCATTCGGGTAAAGCGAGTCATAGCCGCTGGTGTAATCGCGCTCGAGGTTCCACTCGATGGCGGCGAGCATGTCGCTCCACGGTGCGCTGGTCGCCTTGGCGCGGAATCCCGCAACATCGGCAGCATCAAAGAAGAGGCGCGGGTGGGTTTGACCGTGTGCTGTAGCGGCAGACGCGATCGCTACGAGCAAGAGGGTGCGGAAGATATTCATGGTCTGGGAGATCTAACTTCGGAAATCTGGCTGGGGATTTTGCAAAACTAGCCCCGCCCCCTCTGCCGATCTACATGCCTGTGCGCGCTAAACTTTATATTTTACGCCAGGCGTGTCCCTGCGCCCTTATATAAAACGCACCGCCGCCTCCTGGGGAGCAAGGGCATTGCCGACCTCCGCGCCCGCGAGGGATCGCCCATTGGGCTGCCTGCGGCAGGCCGTGTCCGACGCTCCCGCGTCTCCCGCTCCTGCCCTTGTCGCCAACCCTGCGCGGCGGAGCCGCCACTCTTAAAGAGACAGGGGCAGAAATGCCCCTGCTCCTTAAGCAAAACGGGCGGGCCTTAGGGCTGCTGGGTAACCCGCGCGCGCAGGAAACGTTTGGCATTGTCGGCGAGCGGCACGGCATCGCGAATGGTGACGGTCTCCAGCCCCGGCCCGGCGGGCACGATGGTGGTGGTCACATCGCCGACGGCCGACGACCAACTGCCCAGCGTGGACGAGATCTCCCCAACGGTGGTGATGTCCGTCCGGTCATTCGGGCGGGTCCACTGAATTTGAAGATACCCGCCGCCCTCGGCGCTCACAATCTCCGCTGCCGGTGCGTCGCTTGGCTCGGCAGGATTATAGCCCAGCGCGTATTCCAGCAGATTATTCAAACCGTCACCGTCGGCGTCGGCAAGCGGCTCCGTGGCATCCCCCACCCCTGGATACTGGCTGATCCAGGAGCTGAAGTTCGGCGTCACGGTGAGGATGAAGTTCCCGGAGGCGGTAAACTCGCCATCGCTCACCGTCACGGTGATCGTGGCGCTGCCCGTCTGGTTGGCTGCGGGGGTTACCGTGACCGTGCGGTTGGCACCGCTGCCGCCGAAGATGATGTTTTCCTCCGGAACCAGAGCCGTATCGGAACTGTTGCCACTGAGCGTGAGCGAGGCGGCGGCCGTCTCGGCATCGCCGATCGTGATAGCCAGCACGTCGGTTGAGATGTTGGCACCGACCGACTGATCCGCCGGGACGTTGAGCGTGGGCGCGGTGTTGCCGGGGGCCACCGTGAGCACGAAGCTCGTCGGCGTGGTGAGAGAGCCATCGCTGACCGTCACGGTGATCGTGGCCGAGCCCGTCTGGTTGGCTGCGGGGGTAACGGTGACGCTGCGGTTGGCACCACTGCCGCCGAAGACGATATTTTCAACCGGCACCATCGTTGTATTGGAACTGTTGCCGCTCAGCGTGAGCGAGGCGGCCGCCGTCTCGGCGTCACCGATCGTGACGGCCATCGCAGAGGTGGAACTACCGCCTGTGATCGTTTGATCGGCGATGGCGGTGATTGTCGGTGCGGTATTTGGCGGCGGGACGACGGCACCGGAG
>CAZSMN010000101.1:0-11871 GCA_964607615.1 uncultured Chthoniobacterales bacterium
GCCTGCTAGTCCGTTCCGCGTGACGAACAACCCCGTCTACCTCCTGTTCCACTCGAATGGAAACATCGGGCCGTTCCTTCTCCGCATCGCGGTGGCGGGGATTTTCTTCTATCACGGCGCCCAGAAAGCGCTGGGATGGTTTGGCGGCCCCGGCTGGAGCGCCACGATCGCGAAGTGGGAAACAGCGATGTCGTATCCGCCCTCGATCACGATTTCGGTGATGGTCGGAGAACTTCTCATTGCCCTGTCGCTCTGGTGCGGATTCCTCACGCGGCTCTCCGGGCTGGGCGCCGCGATCATCATGACCGGCGCGGTCCTCACGCTTGCGGGATCCGGCGGAGGGATCGCTGAAGTCGAGTTCCCGTTTTTGGTTGGCATCTGCGGGCTCTCGCTGCTGTTTCTCGGCGGCGGGGGATTCTCGATTGACCGGGCGATCAGCAAAAATCTCCTGCCCGTTATCGGCTAGCGCGCTGGACGCTTGAGTTCCTGACGCCGATCCGGTTTTCTCTTGCCGATGACTGTCCGCACCCGCTTTGCCCCCTCGCCCACCGGCTTCCTCCACGTCGGAGGTGCCCGCACCGCTCTTTTCAACTGGCTCTACGCCCGCCAGAACGGCGGCACGTTCATCCTCCGCATTGAGGATACGGACGAGAAGCGGAATACCGAAGAGGCTTACAAGGTCATTTACGACGGCCTCAATTGGCTCGGCCTCGATTGGGACGAGGGTCCGGACAAAGGCGGGCCTTATGGCCCCTACCAGCAGAGCCAGCGGAACGACATTTACGAAAAATACCTCCACCGCCTCGAGGCGGGCGGCTACGTCTACGAAGATGGAGGCGCCATCCGCTTCCGCTCGCCGCGCAAGCCGGTCGTCGTTGAGGATATTGTCTGCGGACGGATCGAGTTCGACATGTCGAATCCTGCGACCCATCCCGACATGACGATCCGCCGCCCCGACGGCTCGTGGATTTTCCATTTTGTGAACGTGGTCGACGACATCGAGATGAAGCTCACCCACGTGATCCGCGGTGAGGACCACCTCTCAAATACCCCGAAGCACGTCGAGCTCTACACGGCCCTCGGCGAAAAGCCGCCCGCCTTCGCCCACATCCCGCTCATCCTGAACCATGAGGGCAAGAAGTTGAGCAAGCGCGACGGCGGATCGAGCATCACGTATTTCCTCGACCTCGGCTACACGCCGGAAGCCGTCACCAACTACCTCTGCCTACTCGGCTGGTCGCCCGGCGAGAACCGCGAACTCCTTACCGTCGCTGAGATCCGCGAGCTCTTCGATCTGGGAAAAATCAACCGCCGCAACGCGATTTTCGACCTCGACAAGTGTTTCTGGCTGAATGGCCAGCACCTCCAGCACATGCCCCTTGAGCGTTTTACCGAACTCGCCCTGCCGTTTGTGGACAAAGCCGGCGTGCCCTACGGCACGATGGACGCCCTGCTGCCGGCGCTGGCCATTGTGAAGCCGAAGGTCAAACACCTCAGCGACGTGCCCGACTGGATCGGTTTTCTTTTCACGGAGGAATTCCCCTTCGACCCCGAAGCCGTCACAAAGAGCCTGGCCAAACCCGGCGCCGGAGACCGCCTCGCCGCGCTTGGTGCCGCGCTCGCCGACCTTTCCGAATGGAAACACGAGGTTATCGAGGCGAAGCTCAAAGAGACCGCTGTCGCACTCGGCGTGAAGACCGGCGAACTCGTCCACCCCGCCCGCGTGGCAGTGAGCGGACGCTCGGTCGGTCCCGGACTCTACGAGATGTTCGAGGTCCTCGGCAAAGACCGCACGCTCGCACGCTTCGAGCGCGCCCGCGCTCAGGCCGCCTGATTTTTCCCGCACGCCCTCACCTCTCATCACCATGGACGAACTCATCAAATCTCTCAGCACGCAATTCAACCTCCCGGAATCGGCCATCCGTTCCGGCATCGGCGTGATCCTGAATTTTCTCAAACAAAAGGCCGCCGGCACGGAGTTTGAGAAGCTTGCCGCCGCGATCCCGGGAGCCGATGCCTTCATGGCCGCCGCCCCGTCGGGCGGTTCGGCAGGCGGCGGTTTGCTCGGGGGCCTACTCGGCAAGCTGGGCGGCGATCTCGGCGGTGCCGCCGAGGCCCTCGGCGCGCTCCAGCAGGCCGGCATCCCGATGGACAAAGCAGCTCCCCTCGCGGCGGAGTTTTTGAATCAGGCGAAGACGGTCGTCGGGCCTGAGACCGTGGACGCCCTGCTCAACCAGATCCCGGCGCTAAAATCGCTCCTGCCCTCGAAGTAGAGCCGTCCGCGGCCCGCACGATGCCGGTTGTCCCCTCGTCCTACCGGCCTCCGCCCGGGTTCGCGAACGGGCACGTGCAAACCCTCTTCCCCGCGCTTTTCCGACGCGTCCCGACGCTCACCCGGCGCCGCGAGCGCATCACGACGCCGGACGGGGATTTCCTTGATCTGGATTGGAGCGAACCAGCCGCCTCCGAACGGCTCGTCATCCTTTCGCACGGCCTCGAAGGCGAGTCGCGCAATGCCTGCATCCAGGGCATGGCCGCCGCCTTCCATCGGGCCGGGTGGGATGCGCTGGCATGGAATCTCCGCGGCTGCAGCGACGAGCCCAACCGCCTTCTTCGCAGCTACCACAGCGGAGCAACAGAGGATCTCGCCTGCGTCATCCGCCACGTCCCCGCTCGATACCGGCAGATCGCGCTCGTGGGCTTCAGCCTCGGCGGCAATCTCACGCTCAAATACCTCGGCGAAGCCCCCGATTTTGTCGACCCGCGCATCTGCGGAGCCGTTGCGTTTTCGGTTCCGTGTGACCTCGCCTCAAGCGCCCTTGCCCTCGAAAGCCCGATGAACCGGATCTACATGCGGCATTTTCTCCGGACGCTGGAGAAGAAAATCCATCGGAAAGCCGCATCCTTTCCCGGCCGCGTGGATCCATCGGCCGTCCGGACGATGTCGACGTTCCGCGAGTTTGACGGCACCTTCACCGCACCGATGAACGGATTCGCCAGCGCGGATGACTACTGGCAGCGGGCATCATCCCGGCAGTTTCTCCCCCGGATTTCCGTTCCAACCCTTCTCGTTAACGCACTCAACGACCCGTTTCTTCCCTTGGAGTGTTTCCCCTCGATCGAGGCCGAAGCAAGCCGCGGGTTCCACCTTGAAACGCCAGAGAGCGGGGGCCATGTGGGCTTCATTTCCTTCAATCGGAGGAACGAATACTGGTCCGAATCGCGGGCGGTGGGATTTATCAGTTCCTGCTAAGCGCTTGCGCACAGCGGGAACACGCGCTATGGCGCTGGGATGCATCCTCAGCGGACGGAAGTCCTGATTATCGGAGCCGGCCCCACCGGCTTGTTTGTAGCCGCCGAACTCGCCCGTCACGGGATAACCCCGGTCATCATCGACAAAGACGTCACGCCGCATAAGCAGACGAGAGCCACCGGCATCCAACCCGCCGTGCTGGAAGCCTTCCACCGTGCTGGAATCGCCGGTCCGTTCCTCGAGGAGGCAGTCCGCGTCAAAGGACTCCGCGTGCTCGACTCGACCCTCAACGAGGCCTTCGTGTCGATCCCGGAGGACATGGACACAATTTTCCCGTTCACCGGCTCGATGCCCCAGTGGCGGACCGAGGAAATCCTGAACGCCCACCTGGAATCGCTCGGGCTCAAGGTCCTTCGCGGCGTTGCTGCAAAAGATATCCGTTTCACAGAAACAGGTGCCGAAGTCACCTGCGAGCGCGAGACGGAGGGAACGTTCGTGATCGCGACGGATTACCTGATCGGAGCCGGCGGGGCACACAGCCCGGTGCGCGGGGCTCTGCAGGAACACCTCGAGGGCATCACCTACCCGCTCCGCTACCTCGTGGCCGACGTGATCGCTCACCCGCTCCCGCACGGCGACAACCTCCTCCCAGTGATTATCTCCCAGAAGGGTCTCGTGATGCCTGTCGAGCTTCCCGGCGGACGCACGCTGCTCATCACCGACCTTCCCGAGGATGACCTCACCTCGGCGCCCCTCAGCCTCGACGACGTCCGTCGCGTTCTGGCGTTTCACCTCGACGTGCCGCTCGAAATTTCCGACCTGCGCTGGGCTTCGGTTTACCGCATCCACCGCCGGATGGCGCCGAAGTTTGCAGTCGGCCGCTGCTTCCTTGCCGGCGATGCGGCACATATCTGCAGCCCGTTCGGCGGCGAAGGCATGAATGCCGGCCTCCTCGATGCCGCCTCTCTCGCGTGGCAACTCGCCGCCGTGCTCCGCCGGGGCGGGAAGCAGATCCTCCTCGATGCCTACGAAACCGAACGCCAGCAGGCCGCCGCACAGATTCTCGAGAGCTCCGAAGCTATGCAGGAGTTCTACTACGCCATGGTCGAGATGGTCCACGAAGGCGAACAGCCCGTGGCTCCGGAGCCCGATTCCGAACGCCGGCCCAAAAGCCCTCATATGCTGGATCTCAATCTCCCCGAAAGCCCCCTTCACGGCCCTTCGGAGCCGAAGGCGATGTTCCAGCCGGGCGACCGCTTCCCGGACCGCACCAAGCTCTCCGGCTGCCTCCACCATGCGCTGGTTTTCGGCGGAATCGATGAAACAACGCTGGCTCCACTGAAGACCCGATGGGCAAAGGTTGTCGAGATTCTTGACGGCACGACGATCTGCTCCCCCGAGCGTGCGGGACTTCCCGATGGCGGCCTTTTGCTCGTCCGCCCCGACGGCCATGTCGGACTCGTGGTGAAGGGTCCCTCGACAAAAACGCTGCCGGTCCTCGACGCCCACCTCGCCACGCAGTTCGAGCCCGCGGGCTGATCAGCGCTTGGAGAGAAGCCGGATCGCCTCCGGCTCAATGGCGATGCGCCGCTGGCGGTAGAGGGCTCCGACCGCCTGCTTGAAGGCTTTTTTGCTCACGCCAAAGGTCTCGCGGATTTCCTCCGGCGTGCTCTTGTCGTGAAAAGGAAGCGTGCCGCCGGCCTCTTGGAGCGCCTCGAGGATCTGCTCGGTGAGCGGCTTGACCCGTACGTAGCCGGCACGGTCGAGCGCCAGATCGATTTTCCCGTCGGGCCGCACGCTACGCACGTATCCCGTCATCGTCTCGCCGGCACGGAGAGGACCGGCGAGGTCGGAGTGATAAAGCAGGCCCCGGTGGGAGCCTTCCACGATGGCGTTATAGCCGAGAGGGGTCTCGCCCGTGATGAGAAGCTTCACCGCCTGCTCAGGCACATAAGCGGCTGGCTCAAGGTCGAGCCAGCGGTTGAGTCGGGCGCTCGCGATGATGCGGTCCGACTTTTCATCAATCGTCACGCGCACCACCAGCAGCTCGCCCTCGCGCACGGGCCCGGTCTGCTCGCGTCGCGGGAGCAGCAGATCCTTCGCAAGACCCCAGTCGAGAAACGCCCCGATGCTCGGCCGCACGCCGACGACGCGAAGATAGGCAAACTCATCCACCATGGCATACGGCGTCTCCGTCGTTGCAACCAAGCGGTCCTCGGAATCACGATAGACAAACACATCAACGATATCCCCCTCCACCGTGCCCGCCGGAATGTAGCGACCAGGGAGAAGAATTTCACCGTGGACGCCACCCTCGAGAAACATTCCGGGCGCTGCCTCGCGCGTTACGACAAGCCGGCTGCGACGACCCAGAATGGGCCCATGGTTTTCCGGCTCACCGGAGCTTGTGTGTTCTTCCCGCATCCGATCATCGTGCCCGTTTCACGGACGACTTGCGAGAAATCGTGCGGAAAAATGCCCGAGCCCGGATTTCCGGCATTTGCAAAGATCGAACACCGGTGACACGTTGACCAATGCGACTCCCGGTTCTCGTTCTCCTCACATCGGCATCGATCGCACTCGGTGCACCAAACGATATGCAGTCCGCCGTCCAAGCCTATCAGGCCGGCGACCTCAGCGGCGCCCGGCTCATCCTCGAGCAGATCCTCGTCAAGGAACCCAAGAATGCTGCCGCGCGGAATTACCTCCAGACCATCACGGAAAAAGAGGCCAAATCAGCCGCCACCAAGCGCCGGCTCGACGCAGTGGTGATCCCGAAGATCGACTTCCGTGACGTCTCGGCCCGCGAGGCTTTTGAATTCACTCTGCAAGCCATCGAGCGTGGCTCGGGCGCGAAGCCGAACCTTGTCTGGATCGTCCCCGCTGAAAACCCTCCACGGGTGACGCTGGCCCTCGACAACGTTCCCGGCGCGACCGCTCTTACCTACATCGCGGACCTGGCAGGGCTGAAGATCGCATTTGAAGAGCACGCGGTCCGCGTCTCCGCGCCGTAGGGTTTTACGAAGCGGCCGCCACGGACTCCAGAACCCGGAGAGTTTCCGCAAAATTCCGCTCGATCGAGTAGTGTGAGGCCCGCTCGCGGCAGGCAGCCGCCGCCGCGCCACAGCGCCCGTCCAGCCGCCAGGAATCAAGGTGCTCGGCGATCGCGAGCGAATCCCCCGGCTCGACAACCTCGCCATGGATGCCACGATCGATTACCTCGGCAAAGCCGTTCGCATTCGTCGTGATCACCGGCAACCCGGCCGCAAGCGCCTCAAGACAGGCGTTGGAAAACGGATCATACCACGTCGGCAGGAGAAAGATGTCGGCCGCCGCAAAGAGGCTGGAGAGATCGGCGACCGGACCGAGAAATTTTGCGACCGGCGAGCGGAAAAGGTCCGCGGCGCCGCGTCCAGCCACGAGCAGGGTCGTATCCTCACACATCTCAACGGCCTTGATGGCCACCGCGAGCCCCTTCCGGTCCCAGCCGCTGCCGAGAAAAAGAACAGCAAGCTGGTCGTCGGGGATCTCGAGCGCACGCCGTGCCGCCGCGCGATCCGCTGTCACCTCGATGGGAGTGAGCCCGTTGAGAATCACGTGAATCCGCTCCGCCGGGTAGTGGAAATTTTTGACGATCTCGTCACGAACCATGCGCGAATTCGCGATGACGGCACGGGTTTTTGACGGATCGAAAATCTCACGCTCCAAGCGCAGGAGCTGACCGTGCTTGGCATTGACCCAGCGGAACGCGGTGCGCCACCATGGTTCAAAAGCCTCCCGGCGCTTCAGCCAGCCGGCATGGATTCCGTCACCCGCGCGGAAGACGTCGCAGCCGGGCACACGCTCCAGGCTGAAATGCACATCGCAGCCGGTTTCCGCCATTTGAAAGGCCGCAGCAAACGCCTCGGGTGTCGAGGCATCGAGCCGGATGATCGGAGTTCCGATCCACCGTTCCTCCGGCCACTCGGCCGTCGTGATGAGCACCGGCATGTGGCCGGCGCGCGCAGCCTCTCTGGCGAAGCGGATCAGGTAGGCTTCCGCGCCACCAGTGGCGGAGTGCCCGCGACGGACGAGTCCGATTTTCATTGCCGCCGGATCAGGCTGGAACCCGGTCAACTTCGGGCTTCGGCGGACGGCCGAGCAGTTCCCACATGGCCTCATGTGGGGCCTTGCCTTCGTAAAGAACCGAATAAATCTGAGCCGTTACGGGGACCTCGATACCGAACTTCTGCGCACACTGCCAGGCGCTCAGCGCGGTCGGTACGCCTTCGGCGACCATCTGCATCGAGGTGGCGATTTCCTCCGGCGATTCGCCGCGACCGAGTCGCTCGCCGAAGCTGCGGTTACGGCTGTGGGAGCTGAAGCAGGTGACCATCAGGTCGCCCACGCCACTGAGGCCGAAGAACGTTTCCCGGCGTCCGCCCATGGCGACCCCAAGGCGCATCATCTCGGCCAGCGAGCGCGTGACGAGGCCGGCCTTGGCGTTGTCGCCCATGTTGAAGCCGTCGGAGACGCCGGCTGCGATGGCAAAGATATTCTTGAGCGCGCCGCCGAGCTGGATGCCGGTAACGTCGTCGCTCGTGTAGGCGCGGAAGCTCGGGAGTGAGAAAACCTTCTGCAGTGGCTCGAGCAACTCGGTGTGGGCGGAACCGATAACGCCGGCCGCCGGGATCCTCTGCGCGACCTCCACCGCGAGGTTCGGGCCTGAAAGCACCGCTGCCCGGGAACCGGGGAGGCATTCCTCGAGAACCTCGCTGATGAGCTTGCCCGAATTGTGCTCGATGCCCTTCGTGCAGGAGACGACGATCTGGCCGTCCTTCACGCCGAGCGCAGCGACCTTGGCCGCAACCTCGCGCGTGGCCTTGGAGGGCGTGACGAAAAGGATCACATCCGCATCGAGGGCCTCACCGAGATCGCCGGTGGCGTAGACGTTGGGCGGAATGCGAATACCCGGGAGATAGGCGGCATTCGTGCGGTGCGAGACCAGTTCGTCGAGGACGACGGGGTTATGCGACCAGAGCTGCACGGCTCCACGGTGCTCCGCCAAAAGAACGGCCAGTGCCGTACCCCAACTTCCCGCACCAATGACGCTGATTTTCTTAAACATGGTTCAATTCGACTCCCGGGCACGACGCTCAAAGCGCTTCTCCGTCCCGGCCAGAAGGCGTTCGATATTGGGCTTGTGACGCCAGATCGCAAGCCCGCACATGAGGAGCGCGATCGACGCTCGCAGGAGATCGCACTGGCCGAGATAGACCAGAACAAAAGCTGCCGTCGGCAGCGTGACTGCCGCGCCGAGCGACGCGATCGAGACGTAGCGCGTACCGAAAAAAAGGACCGTCCAAACAATGAGACCGGCGATAAAAACCGCCGGCGGGAAGAGCGCGAGCATGATGCCGGCCGAGGTCGCGATTCCCTTTCCGCCCTGGAAATTCAGCCAGACCGGAAAGCTGTGTCCCACCACGGCCATAAACCCGGCGACCACGCCGGCCGAGATGACAAACATCTCCACCCCTCCCGACGCCCGGGCGATAAAAAACCCCGCCATCACAGCCAGCCAACCCTTGAAGGCGTCGGCCGCAAAGACCGTGTAGCCGGCCTTTTTTCCCAGCACGCGGAAGGCATTGGTTGCGCCGATGTTGCCGCTTCCCTCCTTGCGGAGATCGACGCCACGCGACCGGCCGATGAGGTATCCGCTGGGAATCGAACCCAGCAAATAGGCAAGCAAAGCGACCGGAAGGAGCCAAAACATGAGGGAGAAATGTCGATCCCCGACGCATCCCTCAAGAAAAATCGGCAATCGGCGTGATTACGGTCACGCACCACGCACCAGCTCGCAGGAATGGGCGGCGAATCCAGCGCCGAAAGCCGTAAGCCAGAGCCGGTTAAGACCCGCCCTTTCGCGCTGAAGAGCCCGCTCGAGCGCCATCAGCACACAGGGACTGCTGACGTTTCCGTTATCCCGAAGAACCGCCCGCGCATCGTCAAGCGCCACACCGGGCAGCGCCGCCTCGATGGAATCCAGCACGTCACGTCCGCCGGTGTGCGAAAGAACAAGATCCGGATCGCCCGACCGGAGGTCGTAAAGGCCGGCCACCGCCTCGGCCGCGAGCGCCGGAACGGCGCGGTGAAGCTGGTTCTTCAGCTTGCCGCCGGAATTCACGAAACGGATCTTCTCACGGTGCTCGGGCTGATGAACGGTCCGGAAACCTCCCATCCGAAAATCCGCAGCAGTGCCCTCCCCGCGCCAGAGCGCCGCCGCCGCGCCGTCGCCGAAAAGGCACAGGCTCACGAGCACGCCCGGATCGTCATCGACATAAAAGGCCGCCGAACAAATCTCCACGGCTACCGTGGCGACCAGCGCGCCCGGCCTCGCGGCCACCACTCCTCTCGCCGCCTCGAGCATCGGCACCGCCGCGCCACAGCCGAGGCCCAGAAGGTCTTGAAGAAACGTCGTGGGCTGCAGCCCCAGCGATTCGGCAATGTAGCTCGAGAGGCCCGGGCAAAGATAGCCCGTGCAAGAGCAGACCAGCAGGGCATCGATCTCCGACGGCTCGACCCCGGCCGCGCCACACGCCTTCTCGAGCGCTCCGGCTCCGAGGCGGGGTGCGGCTTTTTCAAATTCCCGGTGTAGCGACTCCGCGTCCATCCCGATCAGCGAAAGCGGCTCCGGCGTGGCAAACCGCCTCGTGAGAATGCCGGAGTCCGAGAGGAGGATTCTTTCCACCAGATCGCGCGATCGGGGCTTGAGAGAATCCAAGCCTCCGGACTGACGGAGAAGGTCCCAGCATTCGGACTGCTTCAAAACCACTTTGGGAGGATTGCTGGCGACAGATTGGAGATACATCAGCGGACAAGGGAAAGAAGGCGGTCAAATGGGAGCAGCGATCGGCGGCCGAGAATCGTTGCGAATCGGATGCCTGCCGGCTGCGTGAGGAAACAATGAAAAAAACGGGATGCCATCATGCGCCGGCGGAATCTCTTCTTCTGCGCAGTCGCGACCTGCGCAGCAGCGGATTCCCAGTCCATCCGGCCATCCGCATAGGCCAACGCCGGCTCGAGGGCCAGATCGGCAGACTCGAACGCCATCGACATGCCGTTGCCCGTGAAGGGCGGGATCATCTGCGCGGCATCGCCGATCGAAAACGGCGGCCCCGGTTGGCTGCCGGGACGGAATCCCGCCACACCGCAAAACGATGAGGTCATCAGCTCCGCCTTGCCGAGCCTTTCGGAAAGAGTCCCAAGCCCACCGGCCCGCAGCATCGCGAGCAGGAGCGCCGGCCCCTTGCCGGGGGCCGGACTGCCGGCGCGGAAGAGTCCGCACACATTGACGAGGCCGTTCCCGATGCGTGCCAGGCCAACGTACCCGTTCCACGCAACGGCCATCTCAAGATCGGATGTCAGAGCGAGTCCGCGGGCATGGCATTTGAGGCCGATCCACTTTCCTTTGCGACTCGGCCGGCCGGCCGCCCAGATAACGCCCTCGCCCGGTGCGATGCGCGAGCGGACACAAAGCCGGCCCCCGGCTTCTTCGAAACGGACGCGGAGCCGCTCATCGAGAAGATATCGCGAAATCCCGCAGGCCCTCACGCGCATGCGGCCGATCGTGCCACAGGCATCGTGCCATTCGGCGGTCTCGAGCCTTTCGGCGTCCGCCAGTTCCGGCAGCACGCCGAGGCGCGCCAAGGTCGCATCCGAAACCCCGCTGATGAACTCTCCACACACGCGGTGGCGGGGATAGTTTCCCGCTTCATGCAGGGTGACATCGACGCCTGCGCGACGCAAGGCGATGCCCAGCCCCAGGCCGGCAAGGCCGCCTCCCGCAATCGTGATCGGACGCTTCAAGGCCGCCAACCTAGCATGCGGAGCGCTCCCTGCCACCGGCAAGATTCCACCACGCGCCACGGCCCGGCATCCAGCCCGAGTAACAGCGGCAACTCGCCTTCCCGGAATCCCGCCCGGATGCTCGCCGGCATGTCGTGGCGGGTCACCCGGCCGACAAAGGGCATCGCAAGCGCTGAAAGCCGCAGCGGCACCGGATCGCGCCACGGCTCCGAAAAAACCACCACCCTCGCCTGCCGGATCCACCGGCCCAGTTCCCGCAGCGCGTCATCGGAAAAGTGGTGAAGCACGAGGCTCGCCACCACCGCGTCCGGCCGGAGCGCTTCGAGCGTTTGAAAAAAATCTCCGGATTCCCAGCCGATCCGGGGACTCAACCCCTCCGGGCGCGGAACAAGGTCGAGGCCGGTGACGTCCGCCCCCGGGAAGGACTTTGCAATCCATGCGGCCAGCCGGCCTTCGCCTGCGCCGAGCTCGGCCACCTTGCCGGCAGCGAACCCCGCCTGCCGGAGTCCGCGAAGAATCCAGCGCGAGTTTCCCATAAAAACATCGATCGCCCGCAGGTCGCGCCGGCTCCGCACGGCATCGGGATGCGCAGGATCGAGGCTGTCGAGAAGCTCGGGGATGAGAAGGCGTTCCATGAGAAGCGGTATTGCCAAGGGTTCCCCGACGGGTTAAACGGAAAAGTTCGCCATGGCCATCTATCTCGACAACAACGCCACGACCCGGATCGCACCGGAGGTCGTCGAGGCCATGCTGCCCTGGCTGAGTGAGCAGTA
>CAZSMN010000102.1:0-11785 GCA_964607615.1 uncultured Chthoniobacterales bacterium
TCATCAGACCGCCCGCTGGCTCGGGTCGTCCGCCAACGAACGTCGCGACTCGCGCGTGTCCGAGCCGGTCACGGTTCCGGGCGACGGAACCTGGCAGGCCGTCGAACCCTCCATCGGACCCGTCCGGACGGTTTCCGGAACGGTGACGCCGGATGCGCCCGGGCTCTACGAGTTTCAAGGATCGCGGCGACTCCTCTTTGCCGTCAACACACCGGCGGCGGAATCCGACCTCTCGCCGATGGCCGATCCCGGTCGCCTTGCCGAGCTCACCAGCACCGGCGAAGCAGAACGCCCCTCCGCTGTGCGCGCAGCCGTCTACAAAAACGTCGAGGTCGCTGAAAACCGCCAGCAGCTCTGGTGGTGGCTTCTCGCTGCCTGTGCGGTTTTTCTCCTCGCCGAGGTCGCCCTCGCCAACCGCACCGCACTGTGAAATCCCTGCCCCCGAAATCACAAGCCGTGCCTCCCGAGGAGCTCCTCCGCCGACATGAACGGTGGCTCCGCTACGGAACCGCGCTTCTGATTCTTGCCGCGGGACTCGCTCTCGCGTGCGGCGTTGCCTGGTTTCAACATCCGAACATCAACCGCGTCGAGCGCTGGCGCGACTTTCCCGCCGCCTGGCCGATCGTCGCCGGACTCGGATTCCTTCTGGCGCTCGCCTTCTGGGCCCACCGCCGCCGCAGCCTGCTGGCGACCGCCCGGCTTCTGGACGAGCGACTGTGCTCGAAGAACCGCATCGAAGCCGCGGAGTCTCTCCGCAATGATGCTGGAGCAATGGCCCGGGCGCAGCGCGCGGAGACGGGCGCCTTTCTGGAACGCGTCTCAGCCCGCAGGGCACCAATGCCTCTTGCGCTCCCAGCCGCACTCGTTGCCCTTTTCTTTCTGGCAAACCTGACCACCTTCGTGATCTGGGCGCGCCCGGGAGCATCCACCACCAAGCCCGCTCCCCCGCCAGCCGATGTCCCGCAGGCTTCGATCAAGTGGATCTCTCCCGAGGCAGAAACGCGCGCTGCGCCGATCGAGGAGGTTCCCCTCGAGGCCGGGATCTGGTCGAGCGCCGGTCTGAAGAATCTCACGCTGGAAGTCGCTGTCAACGGAACCCCAAAGCCATCGCAGGATGTGCCCGCATCGGAAATTGCCGGGCCCGGAAAGCACACCGTCGCCGTCTCGCTTTATCTCGACCAGCTCGCTGTCGAACCGTTCGATATCGTCTCTTACAGTCTGCGCGCACAGCGGGTCGGTCCGGAGGATCTTCCCTCCACAGTATCGCCGGTGCAATTTGTCCAGGTGCGACCATTCCGCGACGACGTTCGCGAAATGCCGGGAGGCGATGGAACCTCAGCGTTCCCGCTCATCGTCGCGCTCAAGTCCGCCCAGCTCCGGCTCGTGAAGGAAAACTTCCTGCTGGCGCATGCCGAGATCTCCCACGAGTCGGCGGGTTGGAAAACGGAAAACAAGCGCGTCGGCGACGAGCAGCGGATTCTCGGGGAGAAGGCCACGGAAGTGCGGCAAAGGCTCATCGATCAGGCCATGCCGGCGGAAATCATCAACCTTCTCTCGCAGGCCTTGCCGGCGATGAACGAAGCCGCGGCCTCCATCGCGTCGACAGAGAACAAGAAAGCCCTTCCGCAGCAGGGCAAAGCACTCGGGCTCCTCACGTCCATCGAGAAATACTTCATCAAAATCGCTGCCCGGGACGGCAAAGCGCGGGGCTCGCAGAATGTTGCGGACCCGTTCCGCGATCAAAAGGAGTTCCAACTCAAGCAGCGGTTCGAGACCCGGGCCGGCGAACTCGAGCTCCTCCAGCGCGAGCAGGCCCGCCTCGCACGCGACTTGAACAAACCCGAGCCGGCACCCGCGGAGGAACCTTCGGACGACAAGAACCGCATCGAGGGCACTCCTGCCGAGCGCCAGACGCAGATCAGCCAGCGCATCGGCGCGTTGCTGAACGGACAGGTTTTTGTTCCGGAGGTGCTGACCCACCTTGAAAAAGCGCGGGCTCATGCCGGCGATTCGTTGGATCGGCTTGATGCCGCCGACGTTCCCGGTGCGAGGGAACCTGCCGCCCTCGCCGCCCGCGAGCTCCGGCTTGCCGTCGATGCGATGAACCGCGCCGCCGAGGAGGCCGCACGCGATCAGCTTTCCGACACCCTCCGTGCTCTCGCACGCGCCGCTGCCGCGGCCGAAAGAGCGTCCGAGCAACCGACCGAGGAAACGGCGAAAAAGGCAGCCGAGGCCGCTGCTCAGGAAGTCGCCGAAGCGAAAAGGCGGCTCGAAGAGGCTGCGCAAAAGCAGCAGGAGACCGGATCGGAGAAAGCTGCCGCGCGGCTTGAGGATCTTGCCCGCAAGCTCTCCGATAAGGAACTCACCGCCGCGCTCGAAAAATGGCGCCAGCAACCCCGCAATGCCGCCGCGTCGGCTGCGGCCGCGGAAAAGCTGCAGGCGCTTGCAGACATCGCCGCCCAGCCGCACAGCGGGCCTTCAACACCCGAGGAACTCGCCAAGCTCGCAACTCGCATGGAAAGAGCGCTCACGAACATGCGCAAACTCGCCGCCGAAGCGACCGCCCAAGGCACAAAGTCACCGGAAGATTCCCGATCGGCAGAAGCGAATGTCGGATCGGAGAATACCCACGGGACCTCGCAGACGCCGTCACCCTCGGAAGGTTCGGGCGAAAAACCGGGTGAAGGACAGGGAGAGAAGGAAGGCGACAAAGCCGGTGAGGGACAAGGCAACAAGCCGGGTGATCAACCCGGTAATGCCCCCTCCCCCGGCGAGGCTTCCGGATCTCCCGGAGAGGGGCAAAGCCTGGGAACCGGAGAAAGCAAAGAAACGGGCGTCGGAACCGGCGAAGGCTCGTCCGCATCAGAGCACGGTTCGGCCGCCTCCGAAAAAGAACAGTTCGCCACCGAACTCCTGGAGGAGATCGAGCAATCGGCGCGCGAGGCCGAAATGGTTCTGCCGGAACCGACCGGTGCGAAGCAAGTCATCGAGCGGACACGGCGCATCCGCACCGACCGGTCCTACACCGCGATCATTTCGCTCTTCCACACGCTCGAACGTCCGGTGGACGACTTGATCCGCACGCTGCGCACCGAGGTCGCGCGGCAACGCCGGCAGCATTTGATCGACGAGCGCTCCGACGATGACATCCCCGCCGCTTACCGCGATGCCGTTGCCGAGTATTTCGAACAGCTCTCACGGGACTTTCACCAGAAGGAGGAGGACCCGAAATGACCTCCTCGCTTGCCTGGGAGAGCGGTGGTCCATTGGCGGACTGGCCGGCACCGCTGGCATGGGGATTCCTTCTCCTCCTCGCCGCCGGAGGCATCGCACTGATTTTCCACAGCTACCGCCGCACGCTGCGGCCTCTTCGGCCCGTTCAGCGCTGGGTGCTCACCGTGATCCGCTCGGCGATGCTTCTCGTCGCGCTCGTTTGCCTTGCCAATCCGGTGCGGGTCCAACGCGAGGCACCCGCAGAGACGGATCGCAAGACGCTTACGGTTCTGGTCGATCGATCGGACAGCATGGATCGTCCGGACTACCGCGGCAGCACCCGGCTGGCCGATGCGGCACGCGCGTGGCGAACGCACGAGCCTGCCGCCCGGACCGCCTTTGGCGGCCTCTCCTACGCAACGTTCGCAGAACAGGTGGAGCCGACGGAAACCCTCGACGCCGCCCTCGCAGCCGACGTGGCAGGTTCATCCACCCATTTTTACGAAGCGCTCCGGCAGACGATCTCGGCAAATCCCGCGGCCGTGGCCTGCCTCACCGATGGGCTCGACACCAGCGGGACCGAGGCCTCCGACGTGATCCGCGAGGCTCTCGAGCTTGGCGTGCCGCTTTACTTCGTCGCCGGAAAAAACCGGACGCTTTCCGGAATGGCACCGGAGATTCTATCGATCAACGCTCCCGCCAGCGTGCTCCGGCAGTCCCGCTTCAACGCCACCGTCCTCCTCCAGACGCACGAGGCCAAAGACGGCACGCTACCGGTGGAGCTCTGGAGCCGTGAAAAGAAGCTGGCGGAGGCCGAACTGCCCGTCCGCGCGGGTCGCAACTCCCTCACATGGCGGGCCCCGGTGAATGCGGGTGAGCCCGGCGTTCTTCCGCTTGAATTCCGCATCGCCCGCGGGACCGGTGCGGATGCCTCGTCGTGCACCGTCCGTGTCGTGGAGAAGAAGCCGGTCGAGCTTCTCTTTTATCAAGGCGCCCTTCAGTGGGGCTCCCGGTTTCTCCGCCTCGCGCTTCAGGAGGATCCGAGCTTCCGGGTGACGGCAATGGTTGATCCCTCGCTCGGCGTCCGGAATGCGATGCTGCCGCCGGTTCGCACACACACGAACGATCTGCCGGATAACGTGAAGGACCTCGAGCGCTTTCAGATCATCCTTCTCGCTCATGTCGACCTTGAGGAACTCACCTCCCGGCAGCAGGAGGCGCTGGTCGCGTATGCGCGGGGCGGCGGCGGTCTTCTGTTTGTCGCGCCGGATGCTGAATCCGCACGGCAGTTCTCCGGCTCGATCCTTGAGCAAATGCTGCCCGTCGTCTTCGAGCCGCCGGTTCGTGAGTCCGGAGAGGCCCTTGCCGAGCGGAACTTTCAGCAGACAATGGCCCGTCTGGGCGGCTCACAGCCGGCCATGGAAACCGTCTTCGCACAGGATATCCAGCGGAAGCAAACGGTCGATCCGCTCCTGCCCTTCGTCTGCCCGAATCCCAAGTCCCCCGCGACGAAGTATTTTTCGCAGGGTGCCGGGGCACCGCATTTTGTGAGCTATGTCCCGGTCGAGCGCCCGAAATCCGGCGCAGAGGTTGTGGCGGTCCATCCCACGGAAACCTCCGGTGGCTCGCCACGCGTTCTGCTCGCACGGCAGAATTTCGGCAGCGGATTCTCTGCAGCGCTCACGACCGACCTCCTCTGGCGCTGGAAGCTGTCACTGCCAAGCGGCAGCAAGAGCTTCGAGACTTTCTGGCAGCAGTTTCTCCTCTCGCTCGCACCGCCATCGCGCGAGCCCGGACTCCGCTTGATCAAAACCGGAGCCCGCGCGGCGGTGAGCCAGCCGTTTCCTCTCAAGTTCGAGGCCGCCGGCACCAGCACGCCGGACATTGTTTCCCTCTCGCCCGACGGTCAACGGATCCCGCTCACCGTGGAGCCCCCGGCGACACCGGGCTCGGCCGGCTTGATTTCCTTTACCCCGGCCATGCCCGGACGCTGGCAGATCGAAGCCACCTCGAGGGATGGACTCCGGGCGACGCTCACGGTCGAGGTTCCGGAACGTGTGCGAACACTGGAGGATTCTCCGTTGCCTCCGGACCGCGAGGGTCTTCGCATCCTGGCGGAATCCACCGGCGGACGCCTTCTTGAAGAAGGCTCGAACGTCTTCACCGCGCCTGTCCTCCGGCTGCCCGAGGTGGCGCCCGTCCGGACACCGCTCTGGAATACGGCCGGGCTTTTCCTCCTCCTCCTCGGGCTTTACGGATCCGAACTTGTGATTCGCCGCTTGTTCCGGCTTCTGTGATGTGGAAGATTCCCTCACCATGAGCACGATAAGCCGGCAGCAGTTCCTCAAGCTGATCGCCGCAGGCGGCGCATCTTTTCTCGGCCTGAACCCCCGGCTTTTCGGAGCCGAGCCGGCACGGGGTCCGATCTCACCGTGGGGCCGCCTCCGGTTCCGCTGCCGCGGCGGGGACGATGATGACTGGAACGTTCATCCCAATGGCGATCTCAACCTCATCGACGTGATGCGCTCGCAGAGCTCCGCCAATGTGGGCAAACGCTGGAACGTCGCCGATATCTCGAACCTTGAGACCATGAGCGCATTTCCGTTTCTCTTCATGCACGCCGAGCGGAGTCCGGAACTCGAGCAGTCCGAGCGCGCGAATCTTCGCGAGTATCTCCTTCGCGGGGGCTTCCTCTTTGCCGAGGACTGCGTGAACGGCAAAGGCCGGAGCGACGGCAGCGGGGATGAGTTTTTCCGCCGCATGGCCGAGGTCGAACTGCCCGCGATTCTTCCGGGTTCCAAGCTCGAGCGATTGCCTTTTGACCATCCGGTCTTCCACTGCTTTCACCACATCGACGGGGGGATTCCCCACATGCAAGGCAAGCGGCACGGACTGCAGGGAATCACGCTCGACGGACGCCTCGTCGCACTGCTGTCGCCATCCGACACGCACTGCGGCTGGACGAATGGCGACCGGTGGTTCGGACAGGGTAAACAGCTTCAAGCCTGCAAGATGGGCATGAATATTTACATCTACGCCATGACCGGCGGCGACATCGCCTCAGCGGGACGGCTTTTCCCCGGCACCGATGGCATCGCACCGGCGGGCGATCAGCCAGCGTAACCGATCGCCAGCGGAACACCCGGCCGCTTCGACTCAGCTCTGCTTCTTCGTGCTCTGAATGTAGAGCTCGCGGAGCTGCTTGAAATCGACCTCCGAGGGCGAGCCGGTCATGAGCTCGACGCCGCGGTTGTTTTTCGGGAAGGCGATGACATCGCGGATGCTTTCCGCACGGGCGATGAGCATGACGAGGCGGTCGAGCCCGAGCGCGATACCGCCGTGGGGCGGCGCACCGAAGCGGAACGCCTTGAGCATGTGGCCGAACATCGTCTGCTGGAGCTCGTCGTTGACGCCGAGGATCGAGAACATTTTTGCCTGCAGCTCCGGTTCGTGAATTCGGAGGCTGCCGCCGCCGATCTCGACGCCGTTGAGCACCACGTCGTAGGCCACGGCGCGGACTTTGCCGTATTCGCCGGCTTCAAGAAGCGGAACGTCTTCGGCCTTCGGGCGGGTGAAGGGATGGTGGACGGCATTCCACTTGTTCTCTTCCGCGCTCCAGGCGAGGAGCGGAAAATCGACGACCCAGAGGAAGTTGAGCAGGTCGGGATCTTTGACGAGTTGGAGGATGTCGGCAACGCGGAGGCGCACACGACCAAGAGTCTCGCACGCGGTCTCCCAGGTGTCGGCTCCGAACAGAATGAGATCGCCCTCTTCGATGGCGAGCGTCTCGGTGAGGGCGGCTTTCTCGGCTTCGCTGAAAAATTTCACAATCGGCGACTTCCACTCGCCGCTCTCGACTTTAATAAAAGCCAGCCCCTTGGCACCGGCCTGCTTGGCGAGTTCGGTGAGGTTTTCGATCTGCCCGGTCGTGATGCAGGCAAAGCCCTTGGCATTGATCGCCTTGACGACGCCGCCGGAATCCAGCGCGCCGCGGAAGACCTTGAACTGCGACTCGGCGAAGATTGTGCCGAGGTCCGTGATCTCCATGCCGAAGCGCGTGTCCGGCTTGTCGCTTCCGAACCGGTCCATGGCCTCGCGCCAGGTGAGGCGCGGGAAAGGCGTCGGGATGGTCACGCCGCGGGACTCGCGGAAGACCGCCACAAGCGTCTGTTCCATGAGGGCGATGATGTCGTCCTGCGTAACAAACGAGGCCTCGACGTCGAGCTGGGTGAACTCCGGCTGCCGGTCGGCGCGGAGATCCTCGTCGCGGAAGCAGCGCGCGATCTGGAAGTATTTTTCAACCCCGGCAGCCATGAGGAGCTGCTTGTACTGCTGAGGAGCCTGCGGCAGGGCGTAGAACGCGCCGGGCGTGAGGCGGGAGGGCACCAGAAAGTCGCGCGCGCCTTCCGGCGTGCTCTTCGAGAGGATCGGCGTCTCGATTTCCAGAAAGCCCTCGCTGTCCATGACGTCGCGAATCGTCTTCGTCACGCGGTGGCGCAGGCGGAGGTTCTCCGTCATCTCCGGACGGCGCAGGTCGAGATAGCGATACGTGAGGCGCAGGTCCTCGTTCGCGATGCGCTCATCGATCGGGAACGGCAGAACCTCGGCGGCGTTCAGGATTTCCAGATTTTCGGCAATGATCTCGATCGCTCCGGTGGCGAGGCGCGGATTCTCGGTGCCGGCAAGACGGGCGGCGACGCGGCCGCTCACGCGGATGACATCCTCGCCGCGCAGGGCGTGGGACTTCTCCGCCACGGCAGCATTTTCCTCGGGACGGAAGACGACCTGCGTAAGGCCCTCACGGTCGCGGAGGTCGATAAAGATCACGCCGCCGTGGTCGCGGCGGGAGGCGACCCAGCCGCAGAGGGTGACAGAGGCTCCGGCATCCTCGATGCGCAGGGCGTTGCAATGGTGTGTGCGATAGCTCATGGAAAAAAATCAGGCGTTGGACCGCGGGGCGGCGGGGCGGATGTTTTCCGCATTTTTCAGGCGGTCGGCAAGCCCGGTCTGGTCGAGCGACTCTTCCTGCCGGGTGGCGAAGGTTTTCCACTTCACCAGCGGCCACTCGCTGCCGACCACGATGGCGAACGTGGCGCCGAGCTGCTCGGCATCCTGAAACTGGCGTCCGACTTTTGCGGACTTGATGGCAAAATCCGTCCGCCATCCGGCATCGCGGGCGGCCTGCACGACGGCGAGGGCCTCTGCGCGACGGGCCTCGTCGGCGATCACGACAAAGAGATCGCACGCGCTGAGCGCAGGCATCTGCGCCGCTGCGGCGGGGTTTTCGTCGATGAGATGGCCGAGAACAACATCGCCCATCCCGAACCCGATCGCCGGCAGGTCGGCCGCTCCGTCGCTGAGTCCCTTGATAAGGGCATCGTAGCGTCCGCCACCGGCCAGCGCGCGGAGGGACTTCGAACGGTCGAAGACTTCAAAAACCAGACCGGTATAATACGCGAGTCCGCGCACAATCGAGAGATCGGTCTCGACGTAGTCCCCCAGTCCCCTCGCCTGCAAAGATTCCAGAACCGGAGAAAACGAGGCCCGACTTCCCCCCGCGATGAAGGCTTTCAGATCGTCAACCGTCAGGCCCGTCGGGGCCAGTTTGGCATTGAGCGCGTCGGGATGGTCGCGCTCGATTTTGTCGGCACAAGCCAGGGCGAGGCCGGATTGCGCCTCGTTACACCCCCGCAAAGTCAGAAAATCCATCCACGCCCGGCGGTCGCTCAGACGCACCACAAAGTCCGCTGCGGTCAGCCCGAAGCCGCGCAGGAGATCGACGGCAAGCGCGACGATCTCGGCATCCGCCGCCGGCGAGCTCTCGCCGATGATGTCGGCATTGAACTGGATAAACTCGCGCAGGCGCCCCTTTTGCTGGCGCTCGTGGCGGAAGAAATTCGAAACGCAAAACCACTTCATCGGCTTGCGATAGTGCCGTTCTTTTGCGGCCACCATGCGGGCGAGTGTGGGCGTCATCTCCGGCCGGAGGGCGACCTCGCGATCGCCGCGGTCGCGGAAGGCATAGAGTTGCTCGAGGATCTCCGCGCCCTCCTCGTTTTTCTTGCGGTAGAGATCGGTCGCCTCAAGCGTCGGGCCGTCGTATTCGACAAACCCATAGCGGGTCGCCACCGCACGCCATGTGCCGAGGATGTAATTCCGGCGCGCACAGTCCTCGGGATAAAAATCTCGGAAACCAGGCAGAGCAGGCATCAGCGGATACCTCCGCAGGAGGAAAAGGTGAACGGCCTCGACATATGGAACCGGCTATCATGCGCAGCGCGCAAAGCACTGCAATCGTTTTCCTGCGAGGGCGTCTCAAACCACCGGCACGCGCCGCAGGGCCGCCCGCAAATCATCCGGCCGCAGGGGCTTGACGAGGTAGTCATCCATCCCGGCGTTCATGGCCTCGGTCCGATCCTCCTCCATGGCATTCGCTGTGATCGCAATGATATGGGAGCGGTGAAACTCCGGCCGGATCCGCTCCTCCTCACGGATCTTACGCGACGCCGCGATTCCGTCGAGGCGGGGCATCTGGTAATCCATTAAAATCACATCATACCGGCACCGCCGCGCCGCTTCGACCGCCTCTTCGCCATCGCTGACGATATCGGGATGGTAGCCGAGCCGCTGTAGAAGGATCGCCGCCAGACGCTGGTTCACGACATTGTCCTCCGCGATCAGAATGCGCAGAGGCGGCATGTCGCCCAGGTCGGCTGTCGCAGGCGCCCCGTCCGGCTTGCCGCCGCCCGGCAACCCCTTGGTCGGAGCAATCACGGCAACGAGGGTATCCAGAAAAACCGTCCGCCGGACCGGCTTTGGGATCAAGGCATCAAAGACCCCGCGATCCACACCGGCTGCCGGCGGCGCGCAAAGGATCAGCGGCATGGGGAGCACGAGCTCGTTCTTGATCCGGCGGCCCAGCTCCGTCCCGGTGGTGCCATCAAGGGAATCGTCCAGAATGACCGCGTCGAACCGCTGGCCTTTGCCAAGAATCTCCAGCGCGCGATCGGACGATGGCTCCGGAGTAAAATGCAGACCGATGGCCCGGGCCATGCGGCAGATCGCCTCGCGGGCAGCGGGATTACTGTCGACGAAGAGCACGGTCCGCCCGGCGAGTTCCGCGTAGCCGCCGGAAGGAAGATCCGGCGCCGGCTCGCAGGGGATGATAAAATGGAAACGGCTGCCCAAGCCCGGCTCGCTCTGAAGCCACATCTTCCCACCCATCATCTCGGTAAGCCGCCGGCTGATCGCCAGCCCGAGCCCGGTACCTCCGTATTGCCGTGTCGTGCTGGCATCGACCTGTACGAAGGGCTGGAAAAGCCGCGCGGCGCGGTCGGGACGGATGCCGACGCCGGTGTCGCGAACGCAGGCATGAATGACATCCACACCATCGACCGTCTCGCGCCAGGCTGAGACCTCGACCTCGCCCTCCTTGGTGAACTTGACGGCATTGCTCACGAGGTTGACAAAAATCTGCCGGATGCGCGTGGCATCGCCCCAGACGGCCGGCGGCACCGAGGGATCGATCGCACTGATAAGTTCCAACCCCTTCGGGATCGCGGCCGACGCCATGAGATCGATCGCATCCTCCACGCAGCGCGAAACGTCAACGGCCGCCCGCTCGAGTTCCAGCTTGCCGCTCTCGATTTTCGAGAAATCCAGAATGTCGTTGATCAGAATGAGAAGGGTCTCCGCGCTGCTGCGGATGGTTTTTGCGTAGCCCGCCTGCTCGGCATTGAGCGCGGTATCGAGCAGGAGGCCTGTGAAACCCACCACGCCGTTGAGCGGTGTGCGGATCTCGTGGCTGATGACGGCGAGGAACGTGCTCTTGGCGTGATTCGCCGCCTCGGCGAGACGCGCGGCCTCCTCCGCCCGACCGATGGCATCCTGCAACTGGGCATTGATCTCGCGGAGTTTCACCTGCGTTTGCAGCAGGCGGCCCTGGGTCTGCTTGATCGGGCTGATGTCGACGAACGAGTAAAGGCGGAACGTCGACGTCCCGATGCCGAGGGCGTTGGAAGTCACAAGAACCGGACACTGTTCTCCCCGCTCGGTGAGAAGGATCGACTCGACAGGCGGGACCTTGCCGTCCGGCCCGGCTACCTGGACAGTCGAAGCGAAGAAGTCGGTGATCAGCCGCCCCTCGAGCGAACCGGCGGACACTTCCAGCAGCGAGGCGGCCGCGGGGTTGAAGTTGACGATCCGCCCCGAGGTCTCATCGACGAGGAGAATGCCGCTCTGAACCGTCTCCAGAATCGCCTCGGTCTGCCGGCGCCCCTCGCTCATCTCCGCCTGGTCTTTTGCCAGCCGGCTGATGAGCAGGCCGAAGATCGCTACCAGAGTGACCATGAGAATGATCGAGATGCTTCCCATCAGGAACGTCACCTGGCCGACCGGGCCCACGAAATTGGCCGTCCCAACCGAGAGGACAATCGTCATCATCCACCCATCCCGCTGGAAGGTCGTGATGGCCCGCACCGGATCGCCCGGCCGCGAGACCCAGAGGTTGCGCCGGTCGGTTCCCTCCCCGATCCGTCCGCGGTCGATCGCCACGCCATCGCGGATGCGAACG
>CAZSMN010000103.1:0-11527 GCA_964607615.1 uncultured Chthoniobacterales bacterium
CGACCGTCGTGAACCTCCACGGGCTCTACTACTCGACCTGCGGAAGCTGGTGGGAGTGGGCGCCGCCGGATTTCCATTTCCGCCAACCTTACTGGAACCATACCGCTGCGCTGAGCGGCTACGCGACCCGGCTCTGCCAGACGCTGAGCGAGGGCATCCACGTTTGCGACGTGGCCGTGCTCTACCCGATCACTGCGCTCGAAGGCGGCCTCAATGCCCGCGTCGAGCCCGGAGCGGACTTCGAGATCCCGGTGTCCGAGCGGCAGGCCGGCAATGGCGGCGTCACGTTCGACCAGGCCGAGGCCGCCGCGTTCGGTATCGGACACAAGCTCGTCGCTGAAGGCATCGACTTTGATTTTGTGGACTTCCAATCTCTCGAGGCAGCGACCGTCGAGGATGGCAGGCTCCATGTGCGCGGCGAGACCTACCGCGTGCTCGTGCTGCCCTTCATGTCGGCCCTGCGCTTCTCGACACTGCGGGTGGCGGGCGAGTTTGTGAGGGATGGCGGCATGGTCATTGCCTACGGCTGCCTCCCGAAGGCAACCGAAAAGGCAGGAGCGAACGATCCCGAAGTCGAAACCCTCACGCAGGAAATCTTCGGCGGCACCCACGAGCGGGGCGTCTTTATCCGCGAAGGCTACTCGAGCGTCGTCGGGGCGATCACGACCGGCGTCGGACGCGATTTCGATCCCGCCGGGAGCGGACTCATAGCGCTGCACCGCCGGAGCGGCGTGCAGGATTTTTATCTGGTCTTCAATCCGGCCGGCGAGCCGGTCGCTGCCGACGTCACCTTCCGCGTTGCGGGAAAAGCCGAACGCTGGGACGCATGGACCGGCGAGGCGCACGCGCTGGCCGCCGAACGGACCGAGGCCGGCTCACGGATCCACCTCCAACTCGAACCCGGCGAGGCGCACCTCATCACCTTCGATCGCTCCCGACTTATCGCAGGCAAAGCTCTGGAGCCCGCACCACAAATCGGAGAGACGCTTCCGCTCGACGGACCGTGGGAATTCACCCTCGAACCGACGATGGACAACCGCTTCGGGGATTTCCGCCTGCCGGCCGAAGATGTTCTCATCGGTGCCGAGACCCGGCAGTTCCGTTACTGCCCCGAGCCGGAAACCGGCGGCATTGGATGGGAATCCCCGGGGCTCGATGACTCGCAGTGGCCGATGGTTACTTCGTCTTTTGGAAAGCGGTTCTGGAAACTCGGCCCGCTCCCGGCGGGAGCCGACCTGACCGCCGTCGAGGCCCTGCTCACCGAGCTCGCCGAGATCGATCCGTCCGAACCCGTCATCGTGGACGGCCGGACCTACCACTGGCAGCCCTACGAATTTTCGCTGCGCTGGGGCATTGAAAACGACCCGTATCTCAAAGACTGGGCCGGCGGTCCCCACGGTCTGAAGGGCGTCGTGCCCGACGAATTCATCGATCTCGATTGCGACGAGCCGGGTGCCCAATGGCTGCTCTGGACCTCCGTCGTGGCTGCGCGGCCGGGTAACCTGCCGTTTGTGATGGGCAGCCGGTCGCGCTATGCGGCATGGCTCAACGGGCGACCTGTTCTGAGCCAGGACGAGGAGTTGCCGCCGGGCCGCCAGTCCCAGTGGAACCTCCCGCATTACCAATCGACGCCACGGGAGGCCGCGGTCCACCTTCATGCGGGCCCGAATCCCCTCCTGCTTCGTTTCGTGCAACCGGCCGGTCAGCGCATGCGGGCCTATGCGGCCTTCGATTTGAAATCTCCCGCCCCCGCGGCCGGGCTCACCCTGCGATGGTTCGCCCAGCCGGGCCACCCGGCGTTTGATTGCCTTCCCGGCTCGGAAGGTCAACCCGGCTGGTACCGGTTTACGGCACCGCCCGGCCTGAAGGCCTTCACAGTCGCCGCCCGCGCGGCCCTGCGGGCATGGAGCGATGGCGTCGAGCTGGCCATCGGCCGCCACCGGATCCGGCCGGATGGCCTTTACGAGGTGCGTTTTGTGGTTCGCTCCCCATCGCGGCACACGACCCTCATCGCGTTGCGGGCCGGCCCGGCAGCCGGCTTTTCCGGAGGCGACGTGCTGCCCGAACCGGTCCGTCTCGAGTGCGGTACCGGCGAGGTACCGGCCGGCGACTGGTCGGACTTCGGCCTTGCGACCTACTCGGGTGCCGCCTGCTACCGCAAGACCGTCCTCCTCACCGAAGACGAGGCCGCCCGCACGCTCGTCCTGGATCTCGGCAAGATCGCCGGCACGGCCGAAGTCCGCATCAACGGGCAGTCTGCCGCAACCCTCATCGCCGGCCCGTGGCGCGCTCCGGTCGCCGAACTTTTCCAGGCCGGAGAGAACCTCATCGAGATCCACGTCGCGAACACGCTTGCGAACCACTACAGCGTCGGCATCCCGACGCCCTACGTCTTTCCGGGACAGACCGTTTCCGGACTTCTCGGCCCCGTTTCCCTGAAACTTCGAAATTCCGAACCCGCACCATGATCCGCATCCTTCCCTCCATCGCCCTCGCCGGCCTTGCCCTGACGATGAACCTCGCCGCACAGACCGAATCTGCACAGGAAACACCCGCACCGACACCGGTCCTCACCGCCGCCGACATCGCGCGGCAGTCGACGATCCTCACCAAGCCCCTGCGCAACGACTCGCAGCTCAAGCTCCCCCGCATCCCGGAGGGCTTCCGCTGGAGCATCGTTTCCACCTCGCCCGCCGGCATCATCGCCAACGACGGAAAGATCACGCGGCCGGCCAAAGACACGCCGGTCGCCGTCACGCTCAAGCTGGAGAATGAAAAAGATCCCGCCGATTCGGCCGGAATGGTCCTCACCGTCCCCATCGACAAACCCTATGTGGCCCCGGTCGTGAACGAGGACAAGGTCAAGGCCGCGAAAGACCGCTACGAGCGCCAGAAATACGGCCTCTTCGTCCACTACGTCCCCGGCCTCACCGCGGACACCAACGGCCAGCGCCTCGACATCGATACGCTGTCCCAGACGTTCGACGCCGCCCAGTTTGCGCAGGATGCCGCCGACTTCGGCGTGGAGTATGTCATCTTCACGGTCATGCACCTCAAGGCCCGCATGCTCTACCCGAGCGAGGCCAACAAGCGCTGGCGCGACGAGCGCCGGATGCCCGTTGAAGAAGGCAAGAAACCGGAGTCAAAATCCTACGCCGACGACGACCTCATCGACCGCCTCGCCACCGAGCTCGCCAAGAGGAACATCGACCTCCACCTCTACGTTCACCCCGTGGACGGTCACGATTTTTCGAAGGAGGACCAGGAGATCACCGGATGGAACGACTGCGACGTCACGAAGGACGACCACGAGCGCTGGAACGATTTCCAGAACGAACTCTTTGACGAGCTTGTGAAGCGCTACCAGGGACGGATCAAAGGCCTGTGGTTCGACGGCATGTTCCGCCACTCCACCAAGAAGCCCGGCCACAACATGATCGACCAGGAGCGCTTCCGCGAAACCCTCCTCGCCTACGATCCCACTCTCGTTCTTGTTGCCAACGTGGCCAGCGACCGGCGTCCCGATCCCTCGCCGGAATGGCGCGCCGCCGACTACCGCGCCTACGAGGTCTCCCGCGTCCGCGATGGCGGACTCGGGTTTGTGGGGATCAACCGTGACGCGACCGAGGAGGATTCCTCCACCTGGCCGGCCACCCGCAACCAGATCGCCATGATCATCGCCAGCAACTGGTGGGCCCAGAGCAAGAAGTCGATGGTCCGCCAGACGCCGGAAAATCTCTTCCGCTACATCGTGCACCAGGCCTCGCTGTCCACGCACGGCGGCTTCGCGATGTCCGCCGGCTGCTTCCCCGGCACCGCCGCGGAGAACACAAACGGCAACATCTGGGAGGGCGACTTCCACCCGACGATGCTGCGGATCAACGAACTCATCAAACCGGTCGCCATCGCCGTGAAGGACACCCGGCCCGGCAAGGCCTACACCACGAAGGAACGCGAGTGGTTCGGCCAGCGCGAATGGGGCGTTTCGACCGAGTCGCCGGATGGAAAGACCATCTACCTCCACGTGATGATCCCGCCTGCAGGACAGACGCTGAAGCTCGGCCCGACCGAGGACGGCAGCGAGCTCACCGGACCCGCCACCCTCGTCGCCACCGGCAAACCCGTGTTCCTCAAAAAGACTACCGCCGGCTACGAGATCACCCTCCCGGCCGGCACGGCATGGGATCCGCTCAATACCGTGATAGCCGTCCGCCGCCGCTGATCCGCCGCTCCCCTCGCCCATGACCGATCCCTCGCTCTCCTCCAGCCGCAAGCTGACCGTCCCGCAGATGTCGGTGTATTCGCTCGGCGAATGCGCGAATTCGCTGGTGATGAACGGCATCTTCGGCTTCGCGATGCTCTTCTACACGAAGGCGCTGGGGCTTGACCCCGCGTGGGCCGGACTGGCGATGTCGATCTCGGTTTTCTGGGAAGCGATCTCCGAGCCGATCATGGGCCACGTGAGCGACAACACCCGCAGCCGCTGGGGCCGGCGGCACCAGTACATGCTCGTCGGCGGCCTGCTCATGGCCGTCTGTTCGTATCTCATCTGGACTGTCCCCGGCGCCCTGCGCGAATCCCAGATGGCGATTTTCTGGTACCTCGTCACGCTGAACATCATCCTGCGCACCGGGCTCACGCTGTTCTTCATCCCCTACATGGCGCTGGGGTTTGAAATGTGCACGGACTACGAGGGCCGGTCGAAACTCCAGGGCATCCGGCAGATCTTCAACATGGCCGCCAATTTCGCCGGTCCCGCCATGGCATGGTCGATCTTCTTCCGCGACGAGGGCGGCGTCCAGGCCACCACCGTCGAAGCGAACTACCACCACATGGGCGGCGCGTTTTCGATCGCAACGGCCGCCTTTGTCCTCCTCACGGTCGTCTTCACCTTCCGCTGGCACGAGGATACCCGCAACGCCCCGCGCACCTCGCAGGCAGGATGGTTCAAGGATTTCTTCCGCGACATGAAGGAAATCCTCGTCGATCCGAATCCCCGGTGGGTCTTTGTTTTCATCTTCATCGTCTGCGCCGGCATGGTTGTCGTGAGCTCGCTCCAGATGTTCGTTTACGACGACTTCATGAAGTTTCCCGCGTGGCAGAAATCCATCGCCCACGGCGGCACGATGATCGGCATGGCCCTCGGCGCCCTTCTCTCGATGGGGCTCGTGAAACGCTTCGACAAAAAAGGTGCGGTCCTCCTCGGCGGCATCGTCAGCATCGGGTGCAACCTTGTTCTCGCCGTCCTCTTCCTCACCGGAGCGATGGCCCCGGACGCCACCCTCGCCCTCGGCGGCGTCCAGCTCCCGATCGCGCTTATCCTCTTCGTGATTTTCCATGCCGGCTACTGGCTCGGCAACGGCATCATGCTCCCGACCTCGACCGCCATGATGGCCGACGTCAGCGAGGTCTGCCAGATCCAGACCGGGCTCAACAAGGACGGCGGCTACTCTTCCGTCTTCAGCCTCGCCATGCGCATGGCCATCTCGTTCAGCCTCATCGTCGCCGGTTGGACCCTCCACCTCATCGGCTACCAGGTCCCGAAAGACGGCAAACCCGTCACCCAGACCGCCGAAGCCATCTGGAACCTCGGCATGGTCACCTTCGTCATCGGAGCCGTCATCTGCCTCGCCTCCCTCCTCGCGATCCGCAGGTATCCCATCACCCGCGAGCGCCTGGAACGCCTCCGTGCCGGCACCGCCTCGGGCAGTTAGAGCTTTTAAAAAATAATGTGGTTGCTGATCCGGGAGCGCCGGAGGTCGCAGGGGTGCGGCGGCTGCGCAGCGGCTGTGTGAGAACACACTGCCCGAGCTGCAGATGCGGCCCTGTGGCCTTCGCCGCCTCGAGGCAGTGGCTACAGTATTTTTTAAACCGCTCTAGTCAGCGAGCCTTTTGACGTGGCTTTCTGGTAACCGGTTTTTCCCGCGCGGGCGATCCTTCCGCCGCGAGGAGTTCCTTCAGAATCGGGCGCGCCTCGCTGGCTCGAGCGACATTGAGTCGCCTCAGAAGACGCGAACGGTAAACGTCGACCGTTCGCCGGCTGATGCCGAGCCGATCGGCGGTCACCGCGCTCGTCTCACTTCGCAAAATCCCTTCGGCGGCATCCCGCTCGCGCGGTGTGAGCGCGACGGACGGTGTTGAGGGTTGCAGCGAACCGGAACGCAGCGCCCTGTTCACGAGATCGAGCAACGTCTGATCGCGGAAGGGCTTTTCCAAAAAGTCGAGAGCACCCGCCCGGATGGCACGAAGAGCCGTCGGGATGTCCCCGTGACCGGAAAGAAAAATCACCGGCACGTCATTGCCCATCCGCTTCAGGCGCGACTGCACCTCCAGGCCGCTGAAGACTGGCATGCGGAGATCCAGAATCAAACACCCGCAACGCGCGATCGCCGCCCGGTCGGCAAGAAACGCGCCAGGATCATGATAGACCCGGCACGGCAGGCCGACCGACCGCATCAGGCTCTTCACCGCCGCCGCAACTTCTTCGTCATCGTCGAGGATGAGAACTTCCTTAGCGGGCGGCGCGGCCTTCGGGCTACGGGAGGTTTCGCGCGCGGTTTTTTTCATACGGAAAAACAAATTGTACGCAGATCGCATTCCCTTGCAAACGGGACATCCGCAACGTGCCGCCGTGGGCCTCGGCAATCGACCGGCAGATCGAGAGGCCGAGGCCGAGACCGCGCGGCTTGGTCGACACAAACGGCTCAAAGAATCGCGAGAGGTCCGCGGAAGAAACATCCACTCCGACGGGATTCGTGATCGCCAGGACCGCCTCGCCGCCCCGCTTTGTAAGGCTGATGTCAACGATCGCTCCCGACTCCGACTCCCGCGAAGGCGGGCAGGCCTCGATCGCGTTCGAGAGAAGGTTCGTCACCAACTGGCCGAGCTGGACCTCGTCGCCGATCACCGTGCACTTCGGGCAGGCCGCACGGAAACGAACGCGCACGTTGTGCCGCTCGGCGAAGGGCGCGATACCATCGAGCGCTTCTTCGACCGTCTGCCGGAGATTCACAGGATTCGCCGACGCCTCGATGCGGATCGAGCGCCGGATCGCCTGCACGGTCCGGGCAGCCTTCAGCGCCAGCCCGACACATTTTTCGATCGCCACGCGGGCTTCCTCGAGATCGTTCGTATGGGTGAGAAACCGCAGGGCCGCCTGGCTGTAAGTACTCAGCGCGGCGAGAGGCTGGTTGAGCTCGTGGGCAATGCGGCCGACGATCTCCGCGGCCGAAGCAAGGCGCAAGGCACGCGCGAGCTGCTCGTCGCGAAGGCCTTTCTCCCGGTCCGTCTCGATACGGTCGTTAACGATCGAGAAAACACCAATCAGACGCGTTGGATGTCCGCCCGGGTCGCGGTCGACGACCTTCCCGCGGCTCTCAATGTAGAATTGTGGCCCGTCCTTCAGCGGCCATTGCCGGACCACGGTGTGATACGAATCATCGCCCGTCCGGATAATGCGTTCCATCTCTTTGTCCGAAATGCCGACATCATCCGGATGGAGAAGCTTCCGCGTCTCGGCTCCCGCGGTACGGATCGCCGCCGGATCGCTCCCATCCGGACCGCGGATGCCCGTGGAGTAAACCACCTCATCGCGGCGGACATCCCAGTCCCAATACGAAAGCCCGCCGGCCGACATCGCCAGCCACATCCGGCGTGCCTCGACCCGTGCGGCCCTCAGGGCCTCTTGCTCGCTTCGGAGCGCCTCCAGCGCCCCGAGCGCCCCCAGAAGCCGGGTGCCCGCACCTCCCCGGTCCACAATCTTCGTCGTCCCCGCACCCACACGTATGATCGCCCCGCCACGGCGCTCGCCCCGAAGCGGTCCGCGGAACGTAAATCCGCTCGGAAGACCCACACCAACAGCTGCCTTTCCAGCCGAACGAGCCTCCGCCGCGTTAGCAGCCACCACCCCGGCCAGCCGGCCACCCCGCCGCTCCGCCATGGCACGTAACGTCTGCAAAAGCTCCCGGACCCGACCGGCGAGATACACCTCGACCGCCCGCCCGGCCTCCGTCTGCGGGGGGATCAGCCCGGGAAAATCAAGGGGCGTCATGGCCGGCCGGATCCGGTTGGTTTCCACTCGCCTGCCCAAGCGGAATTTCCGGCCTCCCTCAGCACCGCACGAACTTCCCTACGCAACGGCATTCCGGAGAAGCCTCAAGCCGGCCGCGCCGCCTCCAGCGCGGCCTGCAGCTTCGCCTCGTCCTCGTGGCTGAGCGAGGTCTTGAGGATTTTCCCGCCGAAGCTCTCGATCTCTGGCATCACGCGGTCCTCGGTCATTTTATTGGCAAGAATGAAAAGGGCGGAGGAGTTGGGGACGAGGCTCTCGGAGAGATCTTTGATAAACTTGTCGCTGATGCCGGCGTCCGCCAGCGCACCGGAAATCGCTCCGGCGGCCAGCCCGAACGCCCAGCCGAAGATCGGCATCATGAAAATGAGGCCGATCAGCAGGCCCCAGAACCCGCCGTTGAGGGCACCGACCGCCGTGAGGTTGACCGGCTGGTGGAGCTTGATCTTTCCTTCGGCGTTTTTGGTGACCACCACGGCATCCTCCAGAGAGACAAGATAGTCTTTCTGGAGCTTGATCATGGCGGCGCGGACTTCGTCGGCGCGGTGGATCTCCGGATAGGCGATGGCAATGAGGGTGGACATAGGATTTGCTCGGGGTTGGTTTGTTAGAAGCTCACGTTAACGACAGCTCCGATGACCCAGGCGTTCGGGATCGTGTGGGTCGCGCCGGGATTGACAATATACTGCACATCCGGCTGGACCTGAAGCCACTTGTTCACCTGGATCTGGTACGACCACTCGAAGACCATTTCATAATCCTCCTGCGGCGCGCCGCTCGCAGCCTGCTGGGCGGCGAGGTCCGAGCTGTAACTGCCATAGGCAACGCCGAAGACGGTGGTGTCCCCGTCACGATATGGGATCAGCCCGACATATTGCGCGCCTCCGGAGACGAAGAACGGGATCTGGGCGAGGTCTTCCTGCGGAGACACCGTGAACGCCGACCACAGGGTTAACCCCTGCGAGGGCGAATCGCTCTCTTGAAAGACCATCTGGTCGGCGAGAACATAGAATCCGTACACGTTGGCTGCATCCGGCCCGCCATCGAAAGGCGCATAGCTCCAGTTGGAAAAATAGGCGCCAAACTTGTAATGGCCCGGATACCCCGGGCTCCCCGCATCCTCCACGGGCGCAAACGTCTTTTTCCCATCCGCAACAGCCTTGCCGTCAGACACCTTGGAAGACGTCCCCTCCCGCTTGAAGAAGGATGGCGTCCATCCCGCCTCCGCGAAGATCATCGTACCATCTCCCTTGCGGATGCTGTAGTCCGCCCCGTGATAGGCAGGCAGGCCGAGACGGTCCGAGACCTGATAAACTCCCGCCTGCGTGTACCATTCGGGCTGCGTGACCTTCACGTGGGCGCCCCACGACGACACCGGCATCGCGGTTGCCGGCAGGTTGAAGGGTACGGCCAACGGGTTCCCGCAGAAGGCGAGGTTGGCGTAGAGCCCATAGAGCGGCGACGCCAGAAAGTCGTTCAGCAGCGACATCTGCCCGAGCTTGATCGACAGAGCGCCGTCGAGAAGGTCCTGGCGGACGTAAAACTCATTGAACATGAAAGTATTCGGACCGTAATCCGTCGAGATCTGGAAGTTGTTCCCCACCGCATGCGAAAGATCGCTTCCGGCATTGTCTGCGAACGACCAGACCAGCGACCCGCCCTTCCAGCCGGCCAGCTTTTCAAAATCCAGATCGAGCTGGAAAAACAGCATGTGGTTATACGCGAAATCCTGCTCGAGCCCGCCGGAAATGTTGCCGAGAAAATACGCCGTGTAGGCGCCGGAAAAGCTCACGCCCTGATCCGCAAGTTGTTGCCGGAAACTCGTCTCGGGAATCACAGAACCCGTGCGGAGACGGCTCTTTTTGTTCAGCCCGTTTGCCCGGTGCTCCTCGAGCGCGGGCAGCGCACTGCCGCCGTCCCACCACCGTTGAAGAAATGATTCCGTCGCCGGGGCCGGCGCAGCGTCTCCGGCAGAGAGCGGTGGCGCGATCAGCGGGATCATCAGCACGGCAAGACACGCGCGGAGGGAGAGGGAGGAGGTTCTCATGGCAGGGCGCCCAGCAAACCTTCTGTGACACCCGCCCGTCAAGAGATACGTAAGCATTATGTCATTTTCCTATTATCACGTAAGTAAATATTGACTCTTCCCCTCCGGCTGCCGCAGAACGGGCTGTGGCGATTCCGCCACTCCGAACCTTCCTTCCACCTCCACTCTTCATCCGACCATGCCGCTCCACAAAAAGCTCCCGCCCTCCCTGCTTGACGAAGTCTTCGCCTCCGTCGAACTCGCCAAAGCGCTGCCCGAATTCCGTTTCCCGCTAAGCGAGGAAAGCGCCCAGGGAGCCTACCAGGCCGTGCATGACGAGCTGATGCTCGACGGCAACGCCAGGCAGAACCTCGCGACCTTCTGCCAGACGTGGGAGGAACCCGAAGTGCACAAGCTGATGGATGAGTGCATCGACAAGAACATGATCGACAAGGACGAGTATCCTCAGACCGCCGCGATCGAGGGCCGCTGCGTCCACATGCTGGCCGATCTCTGGAACTCGCCCGAGGCGGCGGATACCATCGGCTGCTCGACCACCGGCTCGAGCGAAGCCGCGATGCTCGGCGGAATGGCCATGAAATGGCGCTGGCGCGCCAAGCGCCGCGCCGAGGGCAAAAGCACCGATAAGCCGAACATGATCTGCGGCCCCGTTCAGATCTGCTGGCACAAATTCGCGCGCTACTGGGACATTGAGATTCGCGAGATCCCGATGGAAGGCAACCGGCTCATCATGACGCCGGAGGAGGTCATCAAACGTTGCGATGAAAACACGATCGGCGTGGTCCCGACGCTGGGCGTCACCTTTACCGGCCAGTACGAGCCCGTGAAGGCCGTGAGCGACGCCCTCGACAAGCTCCAGAAGGAGACCGGGCTCGACATCCCGATCCATGTCGACGGAGCCAGCGGCGGGTTCCTTGCGCCGTTCTGCGCGCCGGATCTTCTGTGGGACTTCCGCCTGCCCCGCGTGAAGTCCATCAATGCCTCCGGCCACAAGTTCGGCCTCGCCCCGCTCGGGGCCGGCTGGGTCGTCTGGCGGGAGACGTCCGACCTGCCCGAGGATCTGATCTTCAATGTCAACTATCTGGGCGGCAACATGCCGACCTTCGCGCTGAACTTCTCGCGTCCGGGCGGCCAGATCATCGCCCAGTATTACAACTTCATCCGCCTCGGCCGTGAGGGCTACGCGAAGATCCAGTCGGCCTGCTATGACTCGGCGCGCCTGTTTGCAAGGGCCATTGAGCAGCTCGGACCCTTCGAGGTGATCTACGGCGGCGATGCGCAAGAGGGCATCCCCTGCGTCAGTTGGAAACTCAAAGACGGCGCGGACGTCCCCTTCACGCTCTACGATCTGGCCGACCGCCTGCGCGTGCGGGGATGGCAGGTCCCGGCCTATTCGATGCCGGCGACCCGGCAGG
>CAZSMN010000104.1:0-11469 GCA_964607615.1 uncultured Chthoniobacterales bacterium
CTTACCGCCGACACGGTAGCCGATTACGTCAGCCTTTGTTGATGACCCTTGGAGAACATTCAAGCGGAAAAGGTAGCGCAGTGAGTCACTGGTGGAGGCTTTGACAATTGTAGTTGATCCCTCCATCGCTTCCCTCCGATTGCGCCGCAGGAAGGTAGGTGTCATGAGATGGCCGCCATTGAGTAGCCCGGCGACTACGGATGCGCCCTGTAGAGGCTGAACTGCGAAACCCTGCCCGAACGCGACCTGTGCTGTGGCAAGTTTGCTCCAACGCTTCGGCAAAAGCGGTCGTGCAGACTCTGGCAACTCGGTCCGCAACCTGTCGAACAGGCCAACCCGACGCAAAAAATCCCGATGCCGTTCGCTACCTACGTCCAAGGCCATCTTGGCCGTCCCGATGTTCGAGGAGTTCGTGAAGACCTCTGGAAGTGTCAGAACTCGGCGTGTGGCGTGAAAGTCGTTGATGCGGGCTCTGCCGAGTACCAAGGGCAGGCGGGCATCAAACGAGCTCGACAGGGTTGCCGTGCCATAGTCCAGCGCCATCGCAAATGTGACGGCCTTGACGACCGATCCCAATTCGTAAACGCCCGCCGCCATTCGGTTCTGCTGCTCCTTGAAAAGGATCTTCTTCTCGTCGTTGGGGTTGAAATCCGGCAATGACACCAGCGAGAGTACCTCACCAGTATCGATGTCCATTACGATACCGCCACCCGCAATCGCGTTGAACCTCTCGATGGCTCTGGATACCTCCTCAGCCATCGCTGCCTGAACACGTATATCCAGGGACAGCTGTGCGGGCCTGGTGCCATGTTCCGTCGGCTGAGCGAGAGAGGCGGTATAGAGCCGTCCCTGATCGTCTAGATATTTTTCAATTCCGGAAATTCCCTTGTTGTCCCGGTCGACGTAGCCAACGACATGAGATGAGAGGTGTGCTTGCGGATACACGCGGCGCCGCTCGTTCACATAGCTGATACCGGGAATTCCGAGGTTGTAGACAGCGTCTCGTTCCTCTGGTGAGACTTGTCGTTTGATCCACGCAAATCGGTTCCGGGCTTTAAGTTTCCGGCGCAGTTCCGCAGCCTCAAGATCCGGAAGCGTGGCTGTTAGAGTTGCGACGGCTTCGTCAATATCGACTATCTTGGAGGGATCCGCAAAGATGGAGGCGACGGCCACATCGGTTGCCAGCAACACTCCATTTCGATCGGTGATGTCGGGTCGCGGAAGCGGATCTTCAGACACAGGCCGAAGACGTCCAGTATCTGCTTTAGGTAAAATCGTCAGTTGCATGACGCGAGTTCCAAGAAGGAGAAACGCCGCACTAAAGCATATGCCGAAGAGGCGATTCCTGTTCTGTCCGCTGAGTCGTCTTGGATTTTCTGCCATGGCACCGTGTTCGGTATGCTACTTTTTCGTTCGTTCAATGTAGTCAGTGAATGCTGGTAGAGGGGAGTTGCAATTCACAATTGACATGGTCGGTTAGTTCGGGAGTTGTCCTTGAAGACATGGATTCATTACGTCGCGATACGAACGGCGAGGGAAGCATTGGCTCGCTTGGAGATGACGAGCATTCGCCGTCGTGCCGACATCGAGGCAAACGCTGACCTTTGCCGCAGCATTCCAGCATGCCAGCAACTGGGATCAACATCGCGATGTTGAACGTCGCAAGCATCTCCTCAGTGCCCACGTGGTCCAACACAATGCGAGGAGGGCCGCGAGCAGGGAGTCTCCCCAACGGGAATAAGGCGTTCTCGGCATCGCAGAAGGCAGTTCGGCTTCGAGAAAGCCGGTTACTCCCGGATCCAGCTTTGCCAGAATTTGCCCGTTGGCGTCGATAATGGCGGATATGCCGGTATTCGCGGCACGGACAACAGGAAGTCCCTCTTCAACAGCACGCATCTGGGCAGAAGCCAGATGCTGCTTAGGCCCCATTGACATGCCAAACCACGCATCATTTGTCGCGTTGAAAATCCATGCTGGCCGCGAATCCGGAACAATGATGTGCCCGGGGAAAATGATCTCGTAGCAGATGACCGGTGCGACAGGAGGAACACCCGGTAAGATAATGGTTGACGGGCCCGAACCCGCCGAGAAATCTGCTGCTGCATCAACCAGGCGCGATAGCGGCAGCCAATTTGGCAGAGGCATGTATTCTCCGAAAGGTACGAGATGGTGTTTGGCATAGCTCGCGAGAAGTGTGCCAAAAGAGTCGTATATTTGTATCATATTGTAGTAGCGCGTGCTCTGGTTATGCTCAATTCGACCCGGTACACCGGTCATCAGAAGCGCGCCTGGTGAGAGCGCGGCGGAGATACGGGCACGTGCTGTGGCATCCTCGCTCAGATAACCGGGAAATGCCGTCTCTGGCCATAGTACGACTTGGGCCTTATTGCCCGCGGCTGTGAGCGAAACATATCTCTCCAGCGCTCGCTCCCTCGCACCGGAAGTCCACTTTTCGTCTTGTGGAAAATTACCTTGCACGACCCGGATAGTGACGCCTGTTGCCGGAGCCTCTGTAAAGTGCACGCGGAAGAGTCCCAAAAGCGCAAGAAAAGCAGGTAACGCCAGGCTCGCAGCAATTGCTGTCAACCGCGCACTCCCTCTCAAAAGCAACGCTGCTCCAGGCAAGGAACCTATCAATACGATGAGAAAACTCATTCCATAGCTTCCGATCCATGCCGCGGTTTGACGAAATGGGGAGTAGTCAGTCACCGCGTATCCCGACAAATTCCATGGAAACCCTGTGAGTAGGTGTCCGCGCAGCCACTCGCCTCCGGTCCAAAGCGAAGATAGTAGAACGGCTGAGAACACCCCTGTCCCTACGTGGCGCGACAGAAGTGCAAAAGCCCCGCAGGCAACCGCAGGAAAGATTGCGAGGAGGGTGGAAAGGCCAGCCACAGCGGGAACTGCGAGTGCCCCGAAGCGCTCGGCGTCTACGTAAAAGCTCTGAGAAATCCACGAAAGTCCGAACGCGAAATGACTGAGACCAAATGCCAGTCCCACAAGCGCACCAGCGCGGGGCGGGAGTGCCGTCAGGGACACCAGCAAGGCCGACCACACAATCGGAGTCAGGAAAATGAGCGAGAATGGTGGCAGGGTCAGTACTGACAAGGCGCCGCCAATCAATGCCACTGCGATGCGCCCCAGGAGAGATTGATGCCAGAGCTTGGCTGCATCATTGAAGGAACACACGGGAGCCTCTCAGATTGTTCGTTTGTCCCGGCGGTCGAACTCGGCATACAGCAGCATACCCGCCCCGCAGACAACGGATGTGTCTGCGAGGTTGAACGCTGGCCAGTGCCATGTGGCTGCGTAAAGATCCAGAAAGTCGGTTACTGCGCCGTGACGAAGCCGATCGAACACGTTACCGAGTGCGCCCCCCAGGATGAGGCCGCATCCCGCCGCCTGTGATGCAAGTTGTGTTCGCTGTATGACAGCGAAGAGCCAGGCACAAATCGCAACAGCCACTGCGACAAGCACCCACGGCTGTGCCCCACCAAACAGGCCGAAGCTGATACCATCATTTCGGAGGAATACAATGTTGAAGCCCGGAAATATCGGTACGCCATTCACCAGAAGGCTTGAGTATGACGTTGCCAGTTCCTTGGACGCCTGGTCCACCAGAAGCGCGGTGCCCCCAGCTATCAATCCTATGAATCTTACATCGCGTCTCTTCGCCATCCGCTAGCCATCAACTGCAACACTGCGAGTGATGTACAATCTCTAGCCACTGGAGGATCAACTGAGTTTTTTACCGGGATCTCGCGGAGGCACGGGCATTTTGCCCGAAGTGCAGACTTGCGAACTTTGTCTTCACGCCAATCCACCGCCGGAAGCCGAAAGATTGTGGAGCGCCTCTTAATCAGCGAGCCGGTTCCAATGTCGATCTCCAATCACAATGATTTGAACGTCTGCCACAATTTGGTCGTCAGGGAAACTCGCGGTTGCCAACGCGGAGAGGCCATCCTTGACATCAGCAATCGGGTTCAGGGTGTAGGATGAGTTCTGTTTTTTCGCGCCGAGCGATTCTTGCGGGTGCAGTAGCTGTGTTCGGGTCTTCAATTGCGGCTGCAGAGGACAATGATTTGGTGTCGCGGGTCGGGAGGGCACTGAAGAGGCTTGATGCGCCTCCGCCAGATCCTCCGAAAGTGTCTCCCAGCCTCCCGATAGCAACCGAAGGGCAGTACTTCGACCCTAAACTCCTTCCCCCGCTGGAGTCGCCTGTCGATTTTCCTGTTCCGCGTGTCTCGCCTTCCATCATACCTATCCGTTATCGGGCACAGATGGTCGAGTTCACCGGACCTGAGTTGCCTGAAAGCGTGGTCGTGGACCCCGAAAATCGCTTCCTGTACCATGTCGTTGCACATGGTGAAGCACGCCGATACGGCGTCGGTGTGGGAAGAGCTGGTTTCGCCTGGTCTGGCGACGCGGTTGTTGGCATGAAACGACGCTGGCCCAGATGGGTACCCCCTCGACAGATGGTTGATCGAGATCCCAATGCAAGACGATGGGTGAATGGCCAGCCTGGCGGGCCAGAGAACCCTCTCGGGGCGAGGGCCCTTTATCTCTTCGCAGATGGTAAGGACACCTTGTATCGGATCCACGGAACAAACGAGCCCCGTTCGATCGGCAAGGCAGTTTCCTCAGGATGCATACGGATGCTGAACGAAGACGTTGCTGAACTCTTCGACGTCGTAGACGTCGGTACGAAGGTCATCGTCCGTGGTGCCGGCGAAACTGACGCAGCAGGATAATAGAAGTCTGAATCTCTAGAGCTCCCCGCTTGGGTGTGGGGGCATGCACTCTGGACCGGCTCCATGGTTGAGCACGGCGCTACCCGACATCCCGGTCTCATCGCCCTCCTCGTCTGCGTCGCGCGGACGTTGGGTGACCGCCAATCGCACTACCGAACTGAGACGATGGGTTGTAGCTCTTTCGGCAGCGTTCTAGACAAGACGTCCATTTGTCCGTGGCGGCGGACGGCCGCGACGATTATCGCCGTTCTCCTGAAACACGGCATGGAAAAGTCGCTTGAAGCTCTAGTGACTAGAGGTATTAAGCTTTCAAGCCAACGTAGGAAGCTGTCCCGCATGGGGGCGGAAGAACGAGGGCGAACAAAATGTCTCGAGATACGACAGCGGGTGGCGAAATGGTCTGCGAGTGGACGGTTTCGGGCATGGACTGCGCGTCCTGTGCGACCAAGATCAAGACCGCAGTGTCGCGTCTGCCCGGGGTCAGCGCCGTCGATGTCGCGATCATGTCAGAGCGGCTTAAGCTCACACTGGCCGACGACACGACAACACAGGACAAGATCGAGGGCGTCGTGCGCGCGCTTGGCTATGCCATCGCGCCGCGCAGGGAGGGGATGAAAAAGAGTATTTCGGGTGAAGTGCATGAAGCTGATCATGATGCCGCCGAGAGCAATGATCGCAAACACGGCCATAGTCACTCCAGGGAAATTCGGAAGTCCAGCCCGAACGTTGGCGATGACAGCAACCATGGAAGCCCAGGTCATGTGCATGACGATCCTGACGACCGGGGGAAGCGCTGGTATATGACCGGCAAGGGCAAGCTGGTGATCTTCACTGCGCTGTTGCTCGGTGGAGCCTGGATCGTCGAGTATCTCGTACCCGGGATCGGCAGGTGGGCATTCGTCGCGGCCTGCCTGATTGGCGTTGCGCCGGTGGCGCAGCGCGCCTTCGCGGCCCTGCGACTGGGACAACCCTTCACCATCGAAAGCCTGATGACGGTAGCTGCCGTCGGCGCCCTCTTCATCGGGGCGGCAGAAGAGGCGGCGGTAGTGGTCTTCCTGTTCGCCGTGGGCGAGGTGCTGGAAGGTGTTGCCGCAGGCAAGGCGCGCGACGGGATACGGGCGCTGGCCGAGCTGGTGCCCAAGACGGCTCAATTACTCGTGGATGGCAAGAGTCAGGAAGTACCGGCGGCGAGCTTGACAGTGGGTCAGTTGGTCCTCGTGCGCCCCGGCGACCGTGTACCCGCAGATGGCGAGATCACTGACGGCACTTCTGGCATCGACGAGAGCCCGGTCACCGGCGAAAGTGTCCCAAAGAACCGCGGTCCGGGCGAACCGGTCTTTGCCGGTTCGATCAACACCGAAGCTGTGCTGCAGGTGAGAGTCACCAAGGCCGCCGAGGACAATACGATTGCCCGCATCATCCGCCTGGTCGAGGAGGCCGAAGAGGCGCGCGCGCCGACCGAACGTTTCATCGACCGTTTCAGCCGCTGGTACATGCCCGCAATTGTCGCGCTCGCGGCACTGGTGATCATGGTGCCACCCCTGGCCTTTGGCCAGCCTTGGGAGACCTGGGTCTATCGCGGTCTCGCACTTCTCCTGATCGGCTGCCCTTGCGCGCTGGTCATTTCGGTTCCCGCGTCCATCGCTTCGGCGCTGTCAACTGGTGCGCGGCGCGGCATCCTGATGAAGGGAGGTGCAGTGATCGAGGCGGCGGCCAAAGTGAAACGGGTCGCTTTCGATAAAACCGGTACATTGACCCATGGGCGCCCTACAGTGACCGATGTGGTGACTTTCGAGGGAGCGACCGAGGCTGAGGTGTTGGCCGTGGCGGCGGGTGTCGAAACCGGGTCGAGCCATCCGCTGGCAATCGCCATTCTTGCCCGCACCCAAGCTGCGGGTGTGAACGCATTGCCGTCGAGAGATGCAAAGGCGCTGATGGGCAAGGGTGTTGTCGCGAATGTCGGCGATGAACTCGCCTGGGTTACCTCGCCTCGCTATGCGATGGAAAACGGCGGACTCGACGGGCTGCAACTGCAACAGGCTGCTATCTTCGAGGAAACCGGCAAGACTGCCGTCGCGGTATTCCGCGAAGGGAAACCACTTGGACTCATCGCGATGCGCGACGAGCCCCGCAAGGACGCGTCGGAAGCGGTGCAGCAGTTGAAGGCCATGGGCGTTTCCTCTGTCATGCTCACCGGAGACAATCAGCGCACGGCGGCTGCCATTGCAGGCGGTCTGGGCTTGGAATTCCAAGCTGACATGATGCCCGAGGAAAAGCTCGAGGCGATCCGCGCCATGACCGAGAAGGGGGGCGTGATGATGATCGGTGACGGCATCAATGATGCGCCCGCATTGAAGCAGGCCTCCGTCGGCGTTGCCATGGGATCTGGCACCGACGTCGCACTGGAAACGGCAGATGCCGCCATCCTGCGCGACCGGGTAACCGATGTTGCGGCGTCGATCCGCCTCGCCCGCGCCGCCATGGCCAACATCCGGCAGAATGTAACCATCGCACTCGGCCTGAAGGCAGTGTTCCTGGTAACATCTGTTTTGGGACTGACTGGCCTCTGGCTCGCCATCCTCGCAGACACCGGGGCAACGGTTCTCATCACCCTGAATGCGCTGCGCCTCTTACGATTCAACCCGGAACGGGAAAGCTGATCGCTCGGAAGAAGATCGAGCATCGCCAATGCGGAAACACATGCCCACCACGGCTCTACAAGAAGGCCGGAATATAGGCCCGTGATGACCTTGGCCAAAGAACGAGTATCAAACCCGCAGCGGCGGAATGAACATCAGCGGCCATGCCGTCGAACGACCGGCGCGAATGCAGCGATCTTCATCCCAGACAGATGCAAGCATGTACCGCCCGGCCAGAGCAGTCGTATATACCAAGGAGCAATCTAAGGGTTCTGGAACATCATGACGCGGCCCATACCCATACCCATCATAGGCAGCACGATGTCGTCGGCAGCCTTCCTTTGGGTGTCGTTCAGAACCGCGTAGAGCTTGTCGACCACCTGCTGTACGCTCTTTAACTGTTCGAGGCGCGCCTCCATGTGCGTGCGTTGATACTGCAGGCGTTCCGGGAGCGGCTTCTTGAAGAAGGAACCGTCATGCATTTCCGTCATCATGGCCCGCATCATTGCGTTGTGCGTCTCGCTGGTCTGACGGATGACAGTCGCCATCTCGTCCCACGCGGCGGATTGTGCTCCGGTAATCCCAAGCTCTGTCTTGAGGAAGGCGAGCCGCCCGTCAATACGGTCGACGACGGTGTCGGGGCCATAGCCCATCATGCCCCCATCACCTCCCCAGCCGCCCATCATGCCGCGGCCCATTCCCCACTGTGGCCACCAGCCACCACCTCTGTCATCCGCCAGGACTGCCCCGCCGAGACATGAGGAGAGAATCAGAGTAGCGATGAGAAGTGTCTTCCGTGATGTCGTCATCGGTAGCCTCCGAGTTTTGCGTTCAGCCAGCACTTGGAATCTTTCATGGCTGCTGCATCTTCCATGCTGTCGAAGTCGGGATATTGACCTGAGTCAACTGACACTGAATTGTGATCGGAATTGCCAGGCCCACCTGCATTGCGCGTCCACCTTGTGGCGTCAGCAGGCTGCTATGCCTCGTAGCGAAAATGGCATAAACTTGTCGGATGACATTCAACCTGTACCTGCCTCTGACGACCTATCCGGATCCCCTGGAAGAGCGAGACATTGAAGGGGTCGTTGCCATCGCCCGGCATCTCGGCGCCAGTGTTACGGGGGCAGGGGTTGAAGTCGATATCCCCGACCTGAAAAACAAGTTTGCCGAAGCACTCATCCACCTCCAGGACCAGATCAGGGCCGCCGAACGGACAAGCCATGCTCATGCAGAGCGATTGCTGTCCGTGCTGGAGAGGCTCGGCAAGGAAGGCGGTGTGACCGTCACGGCGGAGAGGTTTCGGGCCCACCCAGCCTTTCTCGACGAGGCGATCGTCAATCATTCGCGCTTTCACGACATGGTGGTCCTGCCGTTGCCAAAGGACGACATGACGGCGGTTGGAACAGCGGAAGCCCTCGTATTTGGCAGCGGCCGGCCTGTCCTGCTGTTGCCGCCTTCAGACAGGCTTCCCGGCAATCTGCGTAGGGTGGTATTTGCGACGGATTTCGGGCGGGTGGCGACGCGGGCCATGTTCGATGCGCACCCCTTCTTCATGCGAGCAGAGAAGGTCTATGCAGTCACCGTGACCGACGAGAAAGAAGTGAGCCAAGGCAATCGCACCGCCCTGGCCGCCCATTTCGAAAGACATGGGATCCCATTCGAGGCCGTGGAACGGGAGGCCAGGGGCACGGCTGCCGGTGAGGTGCTTCAGAACTTTGCCGACAAGTTGGGTGCCGGACTGATGGTCATGGGAGCCTTCGGTCACTCGCGCGTGCGCGAGTTCGTACTTGGAGGCGTGACCAATACCGTCCTCTACAATCTCAGGCACCCCGTGCTGATGTCTTACTGATCTTTCCTCACGCTGGGATCGAGCAGAATTCGTGGGCATCGAAAGAGGGTCCGCCAGTCTGGACACAAGTGCGTCGCTATTCGTGAGCTTTGGTCGCAGCCTGGGCCGTATCCTCGGCTAGGCGCTTCTTCCCGGCCTCCAGGAACTCCTTCGACCAGCTGTAATACAGGCTCTCGTAATGTCCTCCCGCCGACACAACTCGGCGATGCCGTAGAGAAATCGCTTGTCGGGGTCGACAGCCAGATATCCCGGATCCTCGTGTCCCTCAAAGTCTACTTCCTGCCTTCTGTACTTTTCAGGGACGTTTGAAAGGTCTATCAGCTCAATTGGATAGTCAATTTCAGCTTCGGGCGGAGGCAGTAGTTCTGGGTCGAAGTATTCCTCATTGCTCGACGATGACAGCTCATCTGCAGGAATATATTCGCCAGTCAATCCGGATTCAGATTGAGCGAATGCCGTGGTGCGTTGACAGTCGGTCTGACGTCAGCGGCATGGTCTTTAGCAGCTAGAGCTCAGGACACCCGGATCGTGTAATGGCTTTCGGAATGACAAGGCTGCTTGACGCCGCGAACGCTTCAAGAGGCCTACCGTACTGGCGCTATTCGAATTCGTTAACCATGCAACCGTCGCAGCCGCCAACAAAACGCGCCACTAGGATTTAGTGACTTCGCCCAATAAAACGATCTGCTGGCGCGTTCGAGCTTACGACACACGCTGTTTCGCAGCAAAGCGGAAATGACCCAATCCAGGGTGAGTGATTACTCTGGTCGAACTATAATTCCTGTGGCGCAACGTTACAGTAATGACTGCACTTCGTGGCTTCTGCCTCAATCCCGTCAAAGCCAGGTGATATCTGCAGTGGAATTAAGACACGGTTTACCAAACTTGCTCAGTGTTGGAAGAATGAAGCCCAGGGGATCAACAGTGTTGTCGCGTCGCGCATTCAACCGGAACGTCCTTGTCATGGGTGGCCTGTTGGCCATGGCCGCCGTGGTGCCCGCTCTTGCAGAGGAGCCGGTCTTTACCAGCTCGATCGGTTCTGCTGGCTCGAAGACAGTACCCAACGTCGCCGCTCCCGCAGCCAACAAGCTTGCCACGCAGACCGAAATCGTCGCAGGCCAGGACCAGGCTCCGATGCTCAGCACCACCTCAGCTGAATCGATGGTCGGCGCCATCCAGATCTATGAGGAAATCGTGGCTGGTGGCGGCTGGCAGCAGCTTGGACCGAAGTCGCTGAAGAAGGGTGCCAAGGGCGAAGCCGTTCTTGCACTGCGCCAGCGCCTCATTGCCGAAAACTACCTGCCCTTCGATTCGCTGAACTCCGAAACCGCGTCGGTCTATGATGATGAGCTCGTCGAATCCGTGCGGGCCTTCCAGATCAACCATGGTGTACTGCCGAGCGGCATCGTGGCCGAGAAGACCCTTGCCCAGCTCAATGTGCCCGCTGAGACCCGCCTCGGCATGCTGCGCGAAAATCTACCGCGCATCGAGGCCTATGCACAGGACCTTGGAGACTATTCGATCCTCCTCAACATTCCCGCCACCCAGCTTGAGACCGTCGAATATGGCAAGGTCTATTCGCGCCATAACATCGTGGTCGGCAAGCTGGAGCGCCCGTCTCCCACGCTCGCCAGCAAGGTGAGCGACATCAACTTCAATCCCTATTGGAAGATTCCGGCCTCGATCGTCGAGCGCGACATCGTGCCAAAATATCTTGAAGACGCCACTTATCTGGCAGCCAATCAGATCCGTGTTTTCGATGGCGTAGGCGGTCCAGAAATCGATCCCACGCTAGTGGACTGGTATACGACACCGCCCGATCGCTATTTCTTCCGTCAGGAACCGGGTAAAATCAACTCCCTGGGGACTGTGAAGATCAATTTTCCAAACGAACATATGGTTTTCATGCACGACACGCCGCACCGGGAGCTGTTTGGTCGCAACGTGCGCTTCGAAAGCTCGGGCTGCGTGCGTATCGATCAGGTGGAAACCGTCGTGAAATGGATTCTCGACCGTTCCGGAGCTGAGCTCGACGAATCGCAGTTTGACATGCTGGTGGCAAGTGCCGAGCGGTATGACCAGAAGATCGAGAACGGCCCGGACGTTCGCTGGATGTATCTGACGGCTTGGGCCACCGACGACGGGCGTATGAATTTTCGATCTGATATCTATGGCCTCGACGGAACAGGCTTCATCTATGGCCAGCCCGAACCCAAGACCTTCTAAC
>CAZSMN010000105.1:0-11244 GCA_964607615.1 uncultured Chthoniobacterales bacterium
GGAGGTTGAGCACGGCGATATTGGAATTCGCCTTCACGGCAAAGCAGACCATGTGGTCCAGCGGCGAAAGCGCCTGATCGAGCCGCCGGAAGTTATCCCGGATCGTCCCCGCCGAATACACGTACGCCGGGGTGCCGAACTCCGCGGCCACGTTGTCCAAACTCACGCCCTCACAGTGCAGGGCACCATCACGATACGAAAAGGAATGCACCGGCAGAAGATGGGATCCGGAGCTTTTTCTGTCAATGAAGGGACTTCTCTTGCCGCGGACGAAGGGCGATCCCGAAGACACCGCCCACGCGGCCTTTACCGAGACCCTGGAAGCGGACGTTCACATTCTGCTGCCCTTTGAGATCGCCGGCCGGGATCGGATAAACGACGTCAAAAAACCGGCCCGGTTGGCTGCGGTCGAGCGTCTGCACGGCCAGACGGCGGCCGTTGACCTGAACCTCGAACGTCCGGCCCGTATCGTCACCCCAATACGTGCAAACCAGCTCGAGCGGCCGGTCGGGCTCGACGGCGAGCGTGTAGCTGAACCAACCGTCCGGTGCCGCATCACGCCAGCGGCGTCCCTGCGGGCCCGTGCCGGTAACCGAGCGTTCGGCTGCCAGATCGCGAAGGGATTCCGAGGCGGAATCTCCGGGCGAGACCGACGCAAGCGCCTGTGGGTCGGACGCCTTATCGGACGCATTCATCTCCTCCGCCTTCGGCTGCGCGGCAAATTCCTCCGGAGTCAGAAGCGGGAAATAGACCGAAAACCGTTCGCGGTGGACCTCATAGACCGGGCGGAGCTCGAGGCCCGAGGCCGGCCCGGCATCCTTGAACCGGAAGTGCAATTTTCCCGGATCGACAGGCTCCGTCCAGGCGGAGGGATCAGCCGACGCCGAAACGATCGCCGGCACCTCCGGACGCGGGATCTTCGCCGCCACATCTTTGGAATTCACCGGATCCGGCATTCCTTCCGTGCCGAGCGGCGCCGCCAGCACCAGAGGTCCGTAGAGAATCGAGACCATCTGCGGGTTATCCTTCGAACGCTCAAGGCGCAAGCCGGCGGGCAGGGTGAGCGTAAAGGTATCACCGGCTTTCCAAGCGCGGCGGATGCGGAGATAGCCGTCCTCCGGCGTGAGGCCGGAGGAGATGCCCGCACCTTCCAGCTTCGGCTCTCCCGCCAGCCAGTCCGGCACGCGCAAGGCGATCGTGGTCTCCGCCGCATTTCCCACTCGAACGACCGTAAAGCGGACCGTGCCATCATAGGGTGGAATCCCCTCCTGCCGGATCACGAGCCCGCGCTGTTTCCATGTGATCTCCGAGGCGAGGTAGAGGTTGATCCAGAGCGTGTCAGCCGAGGTGAACGCGATGCCCTCACCGTAGCGTCCGGTATTTTCAATACCCGAGCCGTCGCAGCATTCCGTGCCCTTAAGGTAAGTTTTAAAATCGCCGTAGAGTGGGTGAAAATACGTCACGCGGCCGGTTTCCGGATCGATGCTCGAAAGGAGGTGGTTCCACAGGGCCCGCTCTTGGAACGCGGCGAGGCGGGCCGAAGGCTGCAGCTCAAAGAGCCGGCCCGCAAGCTTGAGCATGTTGTGCGTATTGCAGGTCTCGGCGGTATTGTACGGGAGAATTTTCCCGTCGTTGATCGATGGGCCGGTCTCGACTTTGGCGGCATCGAACCATTCTTTGAACGAGTTTCCTCCGATGACAAACGAGCGCGTGCCGGCGACCAGCTCCCAGAAGTTCTTTGCTGCGGCAGTAGTCGTCGGGTCGCCGGTGATCGCGGCGTAGCGGGCCATTCCGGCCGCCTGTGCCACGTGTGTATTAGCGTGCAGAGCACGAAGGCGGTCTTCCCCGTTGGCCAACGGTTCCTCAAACCAATCGCGGATGAAAACACGGGCCAGCTCGAGATGCCGGCTGTTTCCGGTGGCCACGGCCAGCTCGGCAAGGGCGTCGCTCATCCCGCCGAATTCATTGAGCGGATTCCGCTGCTGGTCGGTCCGGAGAAGCTTTTCGATTTGCTCAAGGGTCAGGGCGGCCATTCGTGCGGCATACCGATCCGCCATTTTCTCCGCCATCTGCAGAGCGCGCTCGTTCCCGAGGTAGTGATGGGCATCGAGAAGTCCGGCCATCACTTTGTGGATCGTGTAGTAAGGAACAAAGATCCCGTGTCCGCTCTTGCCCTGAGATTCCAAAAGGTCGAGCACCTCTTCGGGAAAGGCGGCAAGGTGTCCTGTGCCGAGCTTTTCCTGGCACTCTGCAAGCCCGTCGACCAGCCGGTTCGCCTTGTCGCGGAAAGCGGGATCGCCGGTTGCGGCATAGAGCCGCGAGGCCGCCGAGAGGTAGTGCCCCGCCATATGGCCCCGGATAAATCCCTGATCCCACCCGTCGTACCCTCTGACGTCCGGCGAGGGCTGGGGAATCCCGGTCAGCGCGCGGTAGGGGAAAAGCAGGCGGTCCACGTCGAGATTTCCGACATAGCCCGTGCGGTGCCACTCCTGGCGTTCGTGGAACGGACCACCCAGAAGCTTCACCTGCGCCGCGTCCATCATTTCTACTTTCGCCGGCGACGGAACGGACGGTGCGGCGGCAATCAGGGCGAAGAGAAGGGGGGTCATCATGAGATCGAGCCGACCAGCTATTCCACAAAGGACGCATCATCACAAGGAACAGCCGGTGGGCGGGCGCATGAAAGGAACTTTGCAAGGCGGGCGGAACCGTTCAAAAACGGACGGCCGTTTGATGAGCTCCCACCGACACCTCTCCGTTTTCCTCCTGGCATTTGCCGGGGCCTGTGTGGATGCGATTGCGATTGTCGCCTTCAACGTCCTCGTCGCCGCGCAGACGGGAAATACCATCCTGTTCGCGGTCGCGATCGCACAGGGAGATTTTGTGACCGGGCTCAGCTCGGCGGTCTCGATCGCGGCGTTTGTCGCCGGCGCGGTGATCGGTCAGGCACTGGTCGAGCGGAGTCCAGGGGCCGGTGCGCGGAACGTCCTTGCGGCAGAAGGCGCCGTTCTGGCCGGCCTCCTTCTCGGCTGGCTTCTCTTTAAACCGGGTGCCGTAGTTGTCGTGTCGTTCTCGGCGCTGGCCATGGGCTTGCAAAGTGCTGCGGCTCTCAACCTCCGCTCCGGTCCGACCACCTACATGACCGGCCTTCTCACGTCGGTTGCGGCGGATTTCGCACGCCTCGTGCTCCGGCGCAGGCGCCCGCCAACCACGGAACATGCGGGCGGCCCGAACGAAGCGCTCGTCTGGGTCATCTACCTTGGCGGCGCCATCGCGTCGGCCGCCGTGTTTCTGAAATTCGGCCCGGTGGCACTCCTTCTGCCTCTCGCGGCCCTCGCCGCCGTCGCGCTGAGAACTCCTCTACAGAAATAAACTTTCGGCTGCACGGGAGGGGGCAGGCGGATTATGGTGGCCGGCGTGGGTCGGCTCACCAATTTCCTGCACTTCATCCGCTTTTCGCACACGGTCTTCGCCCTGCCGTTTGCGCTCGGCTCGATGCTGGTGGCGGCCGGAGGTTTTCCTGAGATCCGCGTGCTCGCCGGCATCCTTGCCGCCATGGTGTTCGCGCGCACGGCAGCTATGACGTTCAACCGCCTCGCCGATTGGGAACTGGATAAGCGGAATCCCCGCACGGCCGGCCGGCACCGGCTCGTCTCCCGCGGGACGGCCATCGTCGGCTGCATTGTCTCGGCGCTTGGCTTCGTCGCCAGCGCGTGGTGGCTGAACCCGCTTTGCTTCGCCCTCTCGCCGGTCGCGTTGGCGATCGTCTTCGGCTATTCGTTGACGAAGCGCTTCACGCATCTCGCGCAGTTTTTTCTCGGCCTTGCCCTGTCGGTCGCGCCGGTCGGCGCATGGCTCGCGGTGACGGGTTCCTTCGCCGTTGCCCCGCTGGTCCTCGCTACTGCTGTGCTCTTGTGGGTGGCGGGATTTGATCTCATCTACGCGACGCAGGATTACGAAATCGATCTTCGCGAGGGGCTGAAGTCTTTCGTCGTGAAGGTCGGCGTCTCGGGCGCCTTCCGGTGGGCGCTCGGGCTTCACCTTCTCGCGTTTGCCGGGCTTGTTGCTTTCGGATTCGCGGCGGGTTTGGGCGGCATCTATTTCGCATCGCTCCTCGCCGTTCTGGCCGCTCTTTTTTACGAACATTTCGAGGCCCGACGCGGCAGCGTCGACTCGATCAACCGGGCGTTCTTCCTCGCCAATGCCTTTGTCGGTGCGGCATTTGTCGCGGGCGTGCTCATCGACCGCCTTGTCGGCTGAGACCAGAATGTTTCTGCGGCGCTCCGGAACCGGAATTCTCGCGCTTCTGGCCGCAGCGGCGGTCCTCGCCACCGCGCTCCGTTCGGGCGCGGTGGACCCACTGACCGAGCTCGTCCAATGGGCGGTCCAGCGTGCCGTGCCCACAGCCGTTGTCGAAATCGGCACCGCGCGGCTGGAGGGCATCTCCGGTCTTGAGGTGAAGGATTTCGTGCTCCGCGATCCGTCGTCAAAAAAGGAAATCCTCCGCCTCGACCGTGGCAACCTCCGTTTTTCCCTCAACGATCTCCGCCAGGGCCGGCTCGGCGAAGTACGCCTCGTCAATCCGCTCATCACCGCGAACGCCGGTGCCGCGGCTTTGTTTCCCGGCGGCAGCTCGGGCAGCAGCTGGATGCTCGACCGGCTCGTCTGCGATTACGGGGAAGTGCACTTCGATGGATCGGGGCCGAACGCCCCACTGGTCCGGCTGAAGTTTTCCTTCGACTGGAAAAACTTCGGCGATCCCGGCGCCAAAGCAGCCCCGCTTTTGCTCCGGCTCTGGGATGTTCAGGCACTCGCACCCGGCCTGCCGCAGCCATTCCTTGTGCTCGATCGTGCGGATATCACCGTGTCGCCGGAGGCCATGTCACGGAAGGAGATCACGAACGTCCACCTCGACGGAGGAAGGCTGGTCATTGGCGAGGCCCTGCAGAAGATGTTCTCCGGCCAACCGGATGCAACGGCGCCGGATACAGCGGCTTCGAACGCCGCCACAGGCTGGCGGGCCGCCGGCATCGACATCGACCGCGTCGCGGTGAAGATCGACGACCCGCGGCCGGGCGTTTCGGATATCTCGTTTGTCCTGAACACCGAGTTCCGCGACCTGCCTCTGGCACAGTCCGCCGAGGCGCTCGGCAGCCGGCTGCAGTCCGTCGAGCTGGCGGACCTCGAGGTCCTCTCACCTTACGATCCCTTCACCAAGGTTCTCACCCTCCGGAGCCTGTTCTTGAAATTCACCCTCGCCGGACTGCTCCGGAAAGAGATCGCCGAGCTCTCCATTCTCCACCCCACGATTTATGTCGGCGAGGATCTCTTCTGGTATATGGAGGACGCGCAGAAACGCTTTGGTGGAGTGGCGGATCCGGCCGCCGGCCAGAAGGCGCCCGGATGGATGATCCGCTCGCTGGTGATCGATTTCGGCAAGCTCGTCGTCGGCAGCGCCGGCCGGGTTCAATACGGGCTTCCGCTGAACTTCCGCACCCGCGCGCGGGATGTTTCGCTCGACAATCTCGCGTCGCTCCAGATGCAGGCCGCGCTGGAAATTCCGTCCCAGACCTACGACTTTGAAAGCTACCAACTCACGGTGAAAACCGAGGCCGGAGATCTCCGGTTCTCGTATCCGCCGGAGGAAGCCCGGAAGAATCTGGTGGGAAAAATTTTCATCGATCAGGTGCGCTGGCGCCAATACGAGGCGCGCGAGGCCTGGGTGTCGGCCACGTTTGATAAAGAGGGCATCAACGGCGAATTCGGTGGACGCGCTTACAAAGGCTATGTCTCCGGCGGATTCAGCTTCCTCTTCGATGCCAAGTCCCCATGGATCGGCTGGCTCGCCGGCACCCGCGTCGATTTGGAGAGACTCACCGACATCATCGCGCCGAAGAATTTCCGCCTGACCGGTCCGCTCGATTTCCGCCTCCAGATGGACGCGTTCGCAACCGACATCCAGCGCATCAGAGGTGACTTCGTGGCTCCCAAACCAGGAACCCTGACGATTGGAAAAATCGACGACCTTCTGGCGGAGATTCCACCAACGTGGCCGAGCCTCAAGAGCGACAGCATGCGGATCGCACTCACCGCCCTCCGGGACTTCGAATATACGAAGGCCGGCGGCGACCTTTGGTTTGTCAGCGGCCAGGGAAAGCTCGACTTGGGATTGCAAGGTCCGCTGGGATCGCGCACGTTCGAAGTCGTGCTGCACGCCGACGAATCCCAGGAGGGCCGATGGAAAAACAAACGCTGATCCCCGCCGTCTCCGCCGCCTGCCTGGCGCTCCTCGCCGGGTGTGCGGGCCCGACGGTCAACCTCGCCACCTCCGAGCCGATCAAAGTCGACATCGCGATGCGTCTCGATGTCTACCAGCACAGCCCGGCCGGCAGCGCATCGAAGCCGGCAAAGACAGAGACCGCCAAAGCTCCGGCGGACGTCGAATCCTCACGCCGCAACCGCATGGCCGATGTGCAGGAATTCAAAAATTCCCGCATCGTCGGAGAGGGGCGGGAGGGACTCCTCGTCATCCGCATCGACACGCCGGGCGATTACGGAGACTACGTCCGAAAGACCGTGGCTGCTGAAAATGCCGACCGGATCGCGCTCATGAAGTCCGAAGCCGAAAAGGAAAAAATCCCGCTCGCGGACGTTCAGAAACGCCAAGGCGAACTCTGGCAGAAGCGCTCGTTCAAAGACGAATGGATCGAGGTCGCTCAGCCGGACGGATCCTGGAAGTGGATCCAGAAAGAGTAGGCCTTCCGGCCTGCCGCCTCCTTACGAATACTGGAGCGCCATGCTCCGCGCCGTCGCTGCGATGCGTTCGCGCAAATCGTGCGGCTCGAGCACCTCGGCATGACGGCCCCAGCTCAGGATCCAATTCTCCAGATCCGGAGCGATGCCCACCTCGAGGGTGAGCTCCGCCGACCCGTTCGCCAGCGGCTTCATCCGCTGACTCTTGTGCCAGATCCGCTCCGAAGCCAATCGCGCACCGACCGCATCCAACCGCAGCTTCACGCGCGAAATCTTCGTCGTCTCAAACGCCGCAAAGCTCCCCGACATCATCTCACCGATCGAAAAATCCGCCGGACGCCGGAACGTGCGCGCCATCACCTTCGGGCGCGTCATGCGCGAAAGGGCGAAGGTCCTTAGTTTTGACTTAACCTGATCATTACCAATGACATACCACTGATTTCCAATGCAACCAAGGTGGTAGGGCTCGATCCGGCGGCGGCCGGCTTCGCGGGACTTCAGTCCCTGATAGTCAAACTCCAGCGTCCGGCTCTCGAGCACCGCCCGGGCCACCACCTCGAAGATCTGCATCGTCTCGATCGCGGCCCCGAGCGGACGGAAGGAAATCGCCTCGGTGAGGTCCTGCAACGAAAAGCTTCCCTCCTCCTGCAATCCGCTTGTCACCTTCTCAAACGCCGCCCGGAGCGGCTTCTCAAAAACCGTGCCCCGGTATTGCTCGAGCGACTTCTGGGCGACCAGCAACGCCACCACCTCGCCGTAGGTGATCGTCACGCTCGGAAAGGTCGTCACCGGCTTCGTGTAATGAAACCCGTGCCTCACCGCATCGTAATCGATCGGCAGGAGCATCTGGTCCCGCATGAAATCGATATCGCGCTGGACCGTCTTGTAAGAAACCTCGAACTGAGCCGCGAGAATCGAGCAGTTCGGGAACTTGCCCGCCGCCAGGAGTTCGTGGATCTTCACCATCCGGGCCAGCGGCGGCCGCGTGCTGCGGCCTTCCATCGGAGGACGGCGGTGGGCCGGAAGTCGAACCCGCTTCAAAGAGGATTTCGCACGCATCGGACACCTTGTGTCCTACTCCCCGCCAAATGTCAATGCTCCGCTTCCGCATGACGCCGGGCGCGATCCTGCGGAACGGAACCCGCAATCACTCGCCGGACTGCGGTTTCGGCTGGAACTGTTTGATGAGATCCATGATCTGCGGCTGGGAGGACATGATGAGTTCCTGCATCTTCTGCATGGTCTTCTCCTGCACCTCAGGCTGCTTCTCGATCCACTTCTGGCCAACGGGCGTTTTGAAGAAGGCGATCATGCCGCGGAGTTCGTCCGCCGTAAAGGTCGAGGCATAGACATCCACCATCATGGGCTTGATGGTTTTCCAACTCGTCATCTGACCCCCGAGCAGGGCGCCCAGCATGTCCGCGCCGCCTTCCTTCTTATCCGCCGCCGGTTCGCCATCCGGCTTTCCAAGGAGAGCCTTTGCCTGTTCCTGCACCTTGCGGACCTGACCCAACGATCCCTCCATGGACTTCTCAACCTGAAGCACCGTGAGAAGCTCTTCCGCCAGCGCCTTGGTCTCCGCCGTTGCCTCGGAGGACGGTGCCTTTGGTGTAGGCGAGGACTGATCGGCTGCGAAACACGGAAGGGAAAGCGTCAGCAGGAGGGAGAAAAGAAGCTTTTTCATGGCGCGCTGACTCTCCGCCGACCAGTGGAGAAAATCAAGCCCGTCCTCGGGATCGCTCACGCTGTCCATCGGGCGCGTTGGGAGCGAAAAGGGAGAATATCACATCTCCCCGACCGGTTTCCTGTAGCGGCGGTGTCCTCACCGTCGCTCGATGGCGGGGTCTCAGTGAGGCAAAGCCTCAGAAACAGGAGTGGTGCAAGGACGGCAAGCGACGGTCGGGAGACCGCCGCTACAAGGTTCCATTGTTCCACGTGGAACAGAAAACCCTTTCTGCCCCAAATGTTCCACGTGGAACGTCATTTTCTACTTGGCGACGATGTTCACCAACTTCTTCGGAACGACGATGACCTTCACAATCTGAAGTCCAGCCGTTGCCTCGATCACTTTTGCCGAACCGCGGGCCACTGCCTCAATGGCCGCATTGTCGGCATCCGCCGCAACCGTGATCTTGTCGCGGACCTTTCCATTCACCTGCACCACCAACTCCAACTCATTATCGACAAGGAGCGCCTCGTCGTACGCCGGCCATTCCTGACCGGCTGCGGCGCCCGCAAATCCCAAGCGCTCCCAAAGTTCCTCTGCCAAGTGAGGGGCAAACGGGCTGAGCAACCGGAGAAGGATCCGCAGGGCTTCGACCGGACGCGGCTTGGCGTTCACGAACTCGTTCGTGAAGACCATCATCTGGGAGATCGCCGTATTGAAAGCCAGCGCCGGCACGTCGTGGGTGACCTTCTTGATCGTCGCATGGGCCACCCGGAGCTGTGCGGGCGTGAGCGGAATCTCTTCCAGATCCCTCGACCGCACCCATTCGCCTTCCTGGTTCTCCTCCATCGCCAGACGCCAGACGCGGGCCAGAAAGCGATAGACCCCCTCCACGCCCTTCATGCTCCAGGGTTTCATCTGCTCCAGCGGCCCCATGAACATCTCGTAGAGGCGGAGTGAGTCGGCTCCGTATTCTTCGATGACGCTGTCGGGCGTGATCACGTTGCCCCGGCTCTTGGACATCTTCTGCCCGTCAGGACCGAGGATCATGCCCTGGTTCACCAGACGCTGGAAGGGTTCCGGGGTCGTGAGGTGTCCGAGATCGAAGAGGACCTTGTGCCAGAAGCGGGCGTAGAGGAGGTGCAGCACGGCATGTTCGGTGCCACCGACATAGAGATCCACGCCGCCCGGATTCTTCTCCCCCATCCAGAACCGGTCCGCTTCGCGACTGATAAAACGCTCCGTATTGGCCGGATCGCAGAAACGGAGATAATACCAGCACGAACCCGCCCACTGAGGCATCGTGTTGGTTTCGCGAATGGCCGAGTCCGAATAGCGGACCCAGTCGGTCGCCTTGCTGAGCGGAGGCTCTGGTGTGCCCGTGGGCTTGAAGTCCTCCATGTCCGGCTGAACCACCGGCAACTCGGTTTCAGGCAGGGCCTGGTGACGACCGTCCTGCCAAACGATCGGAAACGGTTCACCCCAGTAACGCTGACGGGAGAAGAGCCAATCGCGCAGTTTGTATTGGATCGTGCCGCGGCCGAGTTGCTTCCCGACGAGCCAATCGATCATCTTCCGTTTGGCTTGCGCGGTCGGAAGGCCGTCGAGAAAGCCGGAGTTCACTGCGACGCCTTCGCCGGCAAAAAGACCTTCCGTTCCCTCCGGGCCCTGAACCACGGTCCGGATCGGGAGTTGGAACTGGGTAGCGAACTCAAAATCCCGTTCGTCGTGGGCCGGCACCGCCATGATCGCCCCGGTCCCGTAGCCCATGAGCACGTAGTCCGCGATCCAGATCGGCAGGCGTTCGCCGTTGACCGGATTCACCGCATAGGCACCGGTAAAGACTCCCGTTTTGCCCTTTGCGAGGTCCGTTCGTTCGAGATCCGACTTGGCCGCGACGGATTTTTGGTATTTTTCGATCTCTGCTTTTTGGGTTTCTGTCGTAATATCCTCAACGATAGGGTTTTCCGGAGAAACCACCATGTAGGTCGCGCCGAAAAGCGTATCCGGCCGCGTCGTAAAAACCCTCAGCGAGCGCCCGAGTCCCTCGATCTGGAACTCAACCTCCGCGCCTTCACTGCGTCCTATCCAATTGCGCTGGAGCAACTTAATAGACTCCGGCCAATCCAGTCCGTCCAACCCCTCAATCAGGCGGTCGGCAAAAGCAGTGATCCGGAGCATCCACTGGCGAAGCGGACGGCGTTCGACGGGAAAGCCCCCGACCTCGCTCTTCCCATCCACGACTTCCTCGTTGGCGAGAACGGTTCCCAGCTGCGGACACCAGTTCACGGGCATCTCGGCGACGTAGGCGAGACGGACCGAATCCGGATCCTCCCCGGTGTAGGTCGAGATCGGTTCGGCTTTTTTCGTCACCGGGTTGAACCAGGCATTATAGAGCTGGAGGAAAATCCACTGCGTCCATCGGAAGTAGCCGGGGTCCGTCGTGGAGATCTCGCGCGACCAGTCGTAGCTGAAACCCAGAGCCTTGAGCTGCGAGCGGAAACGGTCAACGTTCCGGGCCGTCGTGACGCGCGGATGCTGGCCGGTTTTGATCGCATATTGCTCCGCGGGAAGGCCGAACGCATCCCATCCCATCGGGTGAAGGACATTGTAACCCCGCATGCGGTGAAAGCGCGCCAGGATGTCCGTTGCGGTATAGCCCTCGACGTGTCCGACGTGCAGCCCGTCGCCGCTCGGATACGGGAACATATCGAGGATGAAGTATTTGGGCTTGGCCGGATCGAAGCCGGGCTCGCCGGGGTTGAGCGCGCGGAAAGCCTGCGTCTCCGCCCATTGGCGTTGCCATTTGGTTTCGAATTCAGTGA
>CAZSMN010000106.1:0-11176 GCA_964607615.1 uncultured Chthoniobacterales bacterium
CTCGGAGACCAGTCCTTCACCTCTCGTGATGGGTGCCGCGGCAAGCAAGCAGAGCGCACGTCCGTTTTTCGGATCGGTTGCGGACCTGCGGATCACCGTCCAATAGCCATGAATGGGGCACACCATGGGAGGGCCCACTGCCCGGCCTTCCGCGGCCCGGCGGCGGGTTGCTCTGGCAGAAGCGGACTCCGGTTGAAGGAAGCTAGGGGATCCTGGCGCAGCCCTCTACTGGCTTCGGAAATTTCAAAAAGATAACAGCAGGAAAATACCCCCATGCGAATCCCCGCCTCCCTCCGTTTGCCTCATTTTCTCAAGTTGGCCTTCCACCGTGGGGCCCTCGTTTGTGTCCTGCTCGGTATTGCCTCCCGGCTGGCGACGGCCGGTGCGCCGGCCGCCGAGGTTTTTGTCTCTGCCTCCGGTGACGATGCCCGCGACGGGCGATCCCGCGAGACGGCCTTCGCCACAATCGAAAGGGCCCGGGACGAGGTCCGGAGGGTTCTTGCCGCTGGAGGTCTGTCCGAGGGGGCTGTCCATGTGAATCTCCTTCCCGGCACGTTTCTCCTGGATCGCACGGTGGCTTTCACCGCTGCGGATTCCGGCACGCCGGAGCATCCGGTGATCTATCGGGCGAACGAGCCCGGGAGCGTGCGATTGATCGGAGCAAGAGCCTTCAAGCGATCGGATTTTCAACCGGTAAAAGACCCGGCTCTTCTGGAGCGGATGGATCCCGCCGCGAGAGGCAGGATCGTATCGCTCGCGGTCGGGCCGGCAGGGATCAAGCATGCGGAGAAGTTTCCCGACCGCTTCGATGACAGCGGAGGACTCTTCGAGCTGTTTGTCGACGGAAACCGCCTTCCGCTTTCCCGTTGGCCCAACGACGGAGCCTACACTTTGATGGGCCGCACACTTGTTGTGGGTGACAAAGCCACGCCCGGCACTTTCGAATACCGCGACAACCGCCCGGAGCGCTGGCTGAAAAGTCCGGATGTCTGGCTCAAGGGGCAGTGGCGCGTGGGGTGGGAGGATCCCGCCATCCGCGTTGCTCGAATCGACCCCGCCTCAAAGACGATCACCTTCGCGGTCGGCATCCCGAACGGCATCGGCTGCAAATACAACCGTCCCGACGGGAGCGGCAAGGAGCCCTGGTGCGCGATCAACCTTCTCGAGGAGATCGACCGTCCCGGTGAGTGGGCGATGGACTTTTCCACCGGCACGCTCTTTCTCTGGCCGCCGTCGGATTCTCCGGATTCGGAAATCCTTGTTTCCCAGCTCGCCGAGCCGCTCATCACCGTGGATGGCGCGTCACACCTGCGTTTCGTCGGTCTCACGCTTGAGTCGTCTCTCGGCGACGGCATCGTTTTGAACAACGTCGACTCCTGCCTCGTTGCCGGGTGCACGGTAAGAAACCTCGCGCGGCGCGGGGTCGTCCTCCACGGCACGCGGTCCGGCGTGCAGAGCTGCGACATCTCCCACGTCGGCGAGGGCTGCATCTACGTGAGCGGTGGCGATCGCAAGCAGCTCATCATGTCCGAGAACTTCGTTCTCAACAACCACCTTCACCACTACGGGGTCCTGAAAAAACAATACTCCGCCGGTGTCCATGTGGGCGTTCTGGGCAACCCCGCATTTCCGGGCCACGTACTTGATGCTGTCGGTATCCGGGCTGCTCACAACGTCATCCACCACGCCCCCCGCGATGCGTTCCTCTATGCCGGCAACGACAACGTCTACGAGTTCAACGAGGTCTACTACTGCGGATACGACACGAGGGACACAGGCGCGTTCTACTCGTGGCTCGACTGGACGATGCGCGGGAACATCATCCGCTACAACTTCCTCCACAGCACGGTCGGAGGGGTCAACCCGGACGATGGTGCGTCGGGGAATTTCGTCTTCGGAAACGTTTTCAAAGGTCCCAATGTCGGCGTTTGGATCGCCTCCGGCCCCGACAATACGATTAAGAATAACATTTTCATCAAGGACCAGGGCTCGGTCTTCGGCATGGACGACCGGGGCACGTCGCGCAAATACGCCACGAACCCGCGCCTCATCAATCGCGTCCTTGAGATCCAGCCCGACAAGGAGCCGTGGGCCAGCGCGCACCCGGAGCTCATCGGCATGCTCGAGAACCAGCCCGACCTGCCATGGCGCACGAAATTCGTCAGCAACCTCATTGTCTCGAAGGATCCCAAGCCTTCGCTTCTCAAGATGAAGCCGGCGCTCGTCGGCAACCCCGAGATCCTGCTCGAGAAAGACAACCTTACCGTCTCCGGCGACCCGGGATTTGTCGATGCCGCCGCCGGCAACTACGCTCTCAAGCCCGACTCCGAGGTTTTTCAAAAAATCCCCGGCTTCGAGCCGATCCCCTTCGAAAAGATCGGCCTCATGGTTGACGAATACCGCAAAACCCTTCCGCCGCCGGAGGCGTTCCAGCGCGGACCGGAACACAGCCCGTATCCCGAGGATCTGGATAAGAACTTCGGAACGTAACTCTCTTTAGCTCTCCCCCTGTTTCCCCAGCCATGAAAACGACTCGCACGCCAGCTTTCACGCTCATCGAACTTCTCATCGTCATCGCGATTATCGCCATCCTCGCCGCGCTCCTCGTGCCGGCTGTCAAAGGCGGGCTCAAGTCCGCCGCCATGACGTCCGATATGAACAATCTCCGTACCATTGGACAGGGAATATCAGCCTTTGCTGCCGACAATGGCGGGCGTATTCCGAATATTTCGATTCCCCCGATGGGTGGTGCCACCAAGACGAACTTTTGTGAATACGTCGACAGGATGCTCCCTCCTGACTCTCAGTTCTTCAGAGGTAATAACTACAACTATATCCGGCGCCCCGTTTGGTATTCGAAGACCTACGCAAAGATGCCCAAAGGGGCGTCATACTCTCCTCCGGCCTATTACTGGGGGATCGCATGGGGCATGAGTTCCTATCTTTGGAACCGTACAGCGACGCCTTTTTCGACCGCTCGACCATTCGAAGGTTACCTGAATCAAGCCCCGAACCTTTCGAAGCTTGTCTTGGTCGGAGAGAAAAATGGTGCCGGCAATGAGTTTGACCCTCGGAAGTCCCCTGTCTTCAGCGATAATGTCGATACAGACTACCGCATCTCGCGGGACGGCAAGGCGTTCTACCTGTTCGGCGACTATCACATCGAGCTCATCGAAGGCGACCAGTCGGTCGTCGCTCATCCGGAGTACCGGACCTACAATCCGACCAATCGCCTTTACTACGCGTGGTAGGGAGTCAGGCGGCACCGGGCGTGGTTCGCCGCTGATTCATTTTTTCCCGGGAACGGGCTTCCCGAGACGCCGCCCGTCGGATATCGATGCTCCGTGAAAAGTGGTGATACCCGCGTGCGATCCGGAGTTCCTCCGGCACCTCCCGGGTTTCGGCAGGCGCTTCTTTTCTGGCTCAAGCTCGGATTCATCAGCTTCGGCGGCCCGGCGGCACAGATTGCAATGATGCACTCCGAGCTGGTCGAGCGGAGGCGATGGATCAGCGAGGCGCGGTTTCTCCATGCGCTGAATTACTGCATGCTCCTGCCGGGACCGGAGGCGCAGCAACTTGCCATTTACGTAGGGTGGCTCCTGCACCGGACCTGGGGCGGCATTGTGGCCGGCACGCTCTTTGTTCTCCCGTCCGCCGTGATTCTTTGGGTGCTGAGCTATGTCTATGTGGCTTACGGAACGGTGCCGTGGGTGGTGGCGGTTTTTGAGGGATTAAAGCCGGCCGTTCTCGCCATCGTGGTGGCGGCAGTGATCCGTATCGGACGCAAGGCGCTGAAGAATGAGATCATGTGGAGCATCTCCGCTCTGGCCTTTGGGGCGCTCTTTGTTCTTAACGTTCCCTTTCCCTTTGTCGTGATTGGCGCGGGGCTGATCGGATGGGTGGGGGGGCTTCTGCTCCCGCGGAAATTCACTGTCATTGAGGCGCACGGGAGCAGTGCCGTCGCTTCGGCGGTTGACGACGGGGCCGGGCATGAGGCGGCGGTGAAGCCATCGCTCGTCCGGGCACTGAAAGTCCTTTCGACCTGTCTCGCGCTGTGGTGGGCGCCGCTTCTCCTGGCCGGGCTCTGGCTCGGCTGGGATCACACGGTCTTTCGCGAGGCGGTCTTTTTCAGCAAGGCGGCGATGGTCACGTTCGGCGGGGCCTACGCGGTGCTGCCCTATGTTTCCCAGCAGGCCGTGGAATCCTACGGCTGGCTGACAGCCGGTCAGATGCTGGATGGACTGGCGCTGGCCGAGACGACGCCCGGACCGCTCATTATGGTCCTGCAATTTGTGGGATTTCTCGGCGGGTGGAATCACCCCGGCACTCTGTCACCCTTGCTTGCCGCGACGCTCGGAGCAGCGGTCACGACATGGGCGACCTTTGTTCCGTGCTTTATGTGGATCTTTCTCGGGGCGCCTTACATCGAGTTGCTGCGCGGCAACGTCAGGCTCTCGGCGGCGCTTTCGACGGTCACCGCGGCCGTGGTCGGCGTGGTCTTCAACCTTGCGGTCTGGTTTGCCCTTCACGTTCTATTTCCCGCAGCGGGACACGTGAACGGGTTTGCCGCCGGGATTACAATAGCCGCCTTTCTTTGCCTGCTCGTCTGGAGATGGAGCGTCTTTCAGGTCGTGCTGGGAGCGGGCCTCGTTGGACTCCTGAACGGACTGCTTTTCCCGCCCGGCTGAGGCTTAGCGTTCGGGTCCGTTTTCTTTAAGCCGGACCATGACCTCATTGCGACGGAAGGGGGGGAGCGTCCATGGCGGGTCGTAATAAGCGAAAATCGGGGCACCTTCGGCCGTGAGCGAGCGATCCCTCATCCAACGCTCAAGCTCCGCCAAGGCCGCCTTTTCATTGGCCGCATTCGCAAAGCCTCCGAAACGGTGAACGGCAAAGCGGCCGGGCTGCGCTGAACGGATGTTGACCGCATCGCCCCGGGCTTTCGGGGTCGTCTCGAATGTCATCGTTGCGGGCATCACGAACGACATTTTCCCTTCGGTGCCCCGCCCGTCCATGAAGACAGGAGCCGTCATCGGGATCTTCTGCCCGGCTTCGTTCTCTCCCGAGATGTAGCGGAAAAGACGCCCGAAGCTGCCGTTGTCGTCTTTCGCTCCCTTCGATGTCTCGGCAAGGACGAGGGCGGGGTAGTCGCGAATCTCGAAAGATCCGTCCTCAACTACGACAGTACTTGGTGCGATCTCGGTGGCCCTTGCGGAGAGGGTCATAAGAAGCGCCAACGCGGGGTAGAGAACGGGAAAACGCATCACACAAAGTGTCGCCCGGGGCCGGATTTTGTCAAAGGGTGCACCGCGGTGTCACGGTGCAGCAATGACGTTCTCGTTGATCACCACGCCGGGAGCGTCGCTCTCCGGGGACGGCTCAGCCTGTGGCTTGGCGGCAGGAATCGTGGGGCTGATCTTCCAGAACTTCGGCAAATAGTCCTCCCACTGGGTAAGGACCAGTTTGCCGCGCTCGCTGGCAGTGTGGGTGAGATGCTGCTGGATCAGGCTGCGCAAAAGCTCGATATCCACGGTATCCTGCAGTCTTGTCGCGGTGACCAGTTGCCGGTTGTAGAGGGCCTCGAACTCGCCCGGCAGATCGAGGACAAAGGCCGTGCCGCCAGTCATTCCCGCACCGAAGTTTTTTCCGGTTCCACCCAGGACCACCACGGTTCCATTGGTCATGTATTCGCAGCCGTGGTCGCCGATGCCCTCGACGACCGCGGTGGCTCCGGAATTCCGCACGGCAAAGCGTTCTCCCGCCCGGCCGTTTGCAAAGAGGAAGCCGCCGGTCGCGCCATAGAGGACGGTATTGCCAAGAATCATGCAGTCCTGCGGAACAAACTTCCGCGGAGACCTCGGCCGGAGGATGATCTCGCCACCGCTCATGGATTTTCCGACGTAATCGTTCGCCTCGCCGGTCAGGACGAGGCGCACACCGGGGGCAAGGAAAGCACCGAGGCTTTGACCGGCCGTGCCCGCAAGGCGGAGCTCGATCGTTCCCGCGGGAATGCCCTCCTCACCCCACTGGTAGCCGATCTCGCCGGAGACCTGCGTGCCGATGGAGCGGTTGGTGTTATTGACCTTGTAGTTGAGAACGATGGGACGTCCGTCGTTGATGGCTTCCTTCGCATCCTGAAGAACGATGTCGTCCAGCGTGCGGTCCTCGGGGCCGTCGTTGCGTGCGCGGGTGGCGTGACGCGGAGCGCCGGGATCATCCTTGGCGACGTTGGTCAGCAGGCGGGACAGATCCAGCGTGTTGGCTTTCGGATGATCGGGAATCGTGCGTTGCCTCAGACATTCGATCCGGCCGACCATTTCATCGATCGTGCGGAAACCGAGCATCGCCATGAGGCGGCGCACATCCTCGGCGACGCCGTTGAAAAACGTCACGACATTATCCGGGCTGCCTTTGAACTTCGCGCGGAGACGGTCATCCAGCGTGGCCACGCCGACCGGGCACGTGTTGAGGTGGCATTGGCGGACGTAGACGCACCCCATCGCGATCATGGCGGCGGTGCCGAAGTTGAATTCCTCCGCTCCGAGGAGAGCCGCATAAACAATATCTTCCCCGCTCCGCATGCCACCGTCGGTCCGCAGTGTCACGCGGTTGCGGAGGCCGTTGAGCATGAGAACCTGATGCGTCTCGGCGACGCCCAGCTCCCACGGACCGCCGGCGTTTTTGATGGAGCTCAGCGGCGATGCGCCCGTTCCGCCGTCATGGCCGCTCACGAGGATGATGTCCGCGTGCGCTTTGGCGACGCCTGCGGCGATTGTGCCAACACCGGCTTCGGAGACGAGCTTCACGCAGACGCGGGCGCGAGGGTTCACCTGCTTGAGATCGTAGATGAGCTGGGCGAGGTCCTCGATGGAATAGATGTCATGGTGCGGGGGCGGGGAGATGAGTGTCACACCCGGAACGGCATGGCGGAGCCGGGCAATGTAGGAGCTCACTTTGTGGCCAGGCAGTTGGCCTCCTTCCCCTGGCTTGGCGCCCTGGGCCATCTTGATTTCGATCTCCTTTGCCGACGCGAGATAGGCTGCCGAAACGCCGAAGCGGCCGGAGGCGATCTGCTTGATCGCGCTGTTCGCCCAATCGCCGTTGGCGCGGCGCTTGAAGCGTTCGGGATCCTCGCCGCCTTCGCCGCTGTTTGATTTGCCGCCGATGCGGTTCATGGCGATGGCAAGGCACTCGTGCGCCTCGGGGCTCAAGGCGCCGAGTGACATGCCGGCGGTCGTGAAGCGGCGGCGGATGTCCTCGATCGGCTCGACGTCTTCGATCGCGATCGGGCCCTTCGCGGAAGGGACCATTTCGAGGAGGTGGCGGAGTGAGAGCGGGCGGTTGGTAAGGACCGCATCGACGTATTTGCGGTAATCTTCCGCTTTGCCCGCCTTGTCCATGCCCTTGATGCCGACATAGCCGTGGAAGCTCTGCAGAACGGGCGGCGTGTAGGCATGGAGCTCGCCGCCGCGGCGGAAGCGGTAATAACCGGGGTCTTCCAGCTTTCCGGGCTCGATAGCGACCGTGCCCGAGAATCCCATCGCATGCCGCGTCAGCGTCTCGATGGCGATTTCGCGGAATCCGATGCCTTCAATCTGCGTGGACGTGCCTGTGAAGCACTCCTCGACAAGAGTGGAGGACAGGCCGATGGCTTCGAAGACCTGCGCACCCCGGTAGCTGTTGACCACCGAGATTCCCATCTTCGACATGATCTTGAGGAGACCGGCTTCCAGGGCCTTGCGGAGATTTGCCGCAGCCTCGCCGTAGCCGGAAATGTCACCTGCTTTTTCCAGAACCTCCCTCGCGGTTTCAAAGGCCAGATAGGGATTGATGGCCCCGGCCCCGTAGCCGACAAGGCATGCCATCTGGTGCACATCGCGGGCTTCTCCGGTTTCGCACACAATCCCGGCCTTCATGCGTTTGCCGACCCGGCGGAGGTGATGGTGAACGGCTCCCGTCGCGAGCAGCATCGGCACCGCAGCGTGCGCATGGTCGACGCCGCGATCGGAGAGGACAAGAATCCGCGCGCCCTCATCGATGGCAGCTTCCACTTCAGAGCACACGCGGCGGACGGCTTTTTCCAATCCTTCCGGGCCATCAGAGACGGGCCAGAGGATTGACACCGTTGCCGCGCGGTGTTCGCCACCGACAGCGAGGAGCTTTTCGAGATCCTGATCAAGCAGGATGGGGGATTCGATCATCACGAGTCGCGCATGCTCCGGGGTTTCGGCCAGCAGGTTTCTCCGCCAGCCGAGGACGGTGTGCAGCGACATCACCAGCTTCTCGCGGATCGGGTCGATCGGCGGGTTCGTGACCTGGGCGAAGAGCTGCTTGAAGTAGGTGTAAAGAAGCCGCGGCCGGAGCGAGAGCACGGCGAGCGGCGTATCGTCGCCCATCGACCCGACGGCTTCGGCACCGTCCCGCAGCATGGGCTTGAGGACCATGTCGACTTCCTCGCTCGAGTAGCCGAAGGCCATCTGCCGTTGCGTCAGGCCCAGAATGTCGAGTTCGCCCCCGGCAGGCAGCACGTCCTCTTTGGGCGTCTGGGGAATCTCGATGAGGTTTCCAGCCAGCCATTCGCCGTAGGGGCGCCGGGCCGCAAGAGCGGCTTTGATCTCGGTATCGCGCAGCACGCGGCCGCCGGCGGTGTCGACGGCAATCATTTCGCCCGGGGCAAGGCGGCCCTTCTCGACGACCTTCAGCGGATCGAGGCCGGAGATTCCGACCTCGGACCCTATGACAAAAACGCCATCGTCCGTGATCTTATACCGCGCAGGCCGGAGTCCGTTTCGATCGAGACACGCGCCGACGGTGAGTCCGTCGGTGAAACAAAGCGCGGCCGGACCATCCCACGGCTCGCAAATGCAGCGGTGGTATTTATAGAAATCCTGCAGCCCCTTGGTGAGCTTGGGGTCCGAACGATAAGCCGGCGGCACGAGCATCGTGACCGCGTGGAGCAGGCTGCGGCCGCTCATGTTCAGGACCTCCAGCGCATTGTCGAGGCTGGCGGAATCCGACCCGCCGGGCTGGATGATGGGCTTGAGAAGGTGGATGTCATCGCCCCAGAAATCCGCCCGCAGCTCGGCCTCGCGGCAGTGCATCCAGTTCCGGTTGCCGCGGATCGTGTTGATTTCGCCGTTGTGCGCGAGCATCCGGAACGGTTGGGCAAGCGGCCACGTCGGAAAGGTGTTCGTGCTGTAGCGCTGGTGGTAGATGGCGAGGGCGGTGTCGTAGTCCGGATTCGACAGGTCGCGGTAGAATTTCTCGAGCGATGACGAGACGAGGAGTCCCTTGTAGACGATCGTGCGGTGCGAAAACGACGGGATGTAAAAATTCCGGATCTTGTCCGCAGCGGCCATGTCCTCGATTTCGTTGCGGGCCAGGAAAAGCCGCCGCTCGTAGTCGTCGTCCGCCATGCCCCACGGCCGCCCGATCAGAACCTGCTCGATGCGGGGCATCGTCATCTGCGCTTTTTCGCCGAGCACGTTGAGATTGATGGGAACCTCCCGCCAGCCGAAGAGGAAGAGGTTCCGCTTTTCGAGAACTTCCTGCGTGATCGCTTTGGCCCGCGCCTGGGCATAGGCATTGTCGTGCGGCAGAAACATCACGCCCACCGCGAGGTCGCTTTCCTGGTAGAGCTTGTGTCCCATCCGCGCAATCTCCGGCATGAAAAGCCGGTACGGGATCTGCGTGATGATGCCGGCGCCGTCACCGGTTTTGGCGTCCGCATCGAGCGCGCCGCGGTGCATCAGGCTGCAAATCGCCCGCAGGCCGATGCGGAGGATCTCGTTCGACCGGCGGCCGCTGATCTGTGCGGCAAATCCCACACCGCAGGCATCATGTTCGTTTTCCGGGCGGTAAAGGCCCCGGTCGGAGTTGGGCAGGAGGTCGTTCATCAGAGAAATTGGGGTCGGAGGCGCGTCAACATACGCGCTTATCCGGATTGAGCAAAAAACGTTCCAACCTCCGCGGGTCGAAAGCCCTGACGAAAGAAGGTTTTACCTCGGGCGATGCATTCGGTTAGCTTCCGCCCCTATGCTCAGAGCCGGAATCGTCGGACTCCCGAATGTGGGAAAGTCCACTCTCTTCAACGCGGTCACCCGCACCCGCAAAGCCCAGGCGGCCAATTTTCCTTTTTGCACGATCGAGCCGAATGTCGGCATCGTCAGCGTGCCCGACGAGCGGCTTGAAAAGCTCGCCGGAATCTCAAAGTCCGAGAAAATCCTCCCGGCAGCCATTGAGTTCGTGGACATCGCCGGCCTCGTTGCCGGCGCCAGCGAAGGCGAGGGGCTGGGAAATCAATTCCTCAGCCACATCCGCGAGGTCGATGCCATCATTCAGGTCGTCCGCTGCTTCGAGAGTGAGGACATCCACCACGTCGCCGGTTCGGTCGATCCGATCCGCGATATCGAGGTGATCAATACCGAGCTCATCCTTGCCGATCTCGCGTCGGTGAAAAAGCGTGCGGAACGCTCGACGAAAGGCGCCCGCAGTGGGGACAAGGTGGCAAAGGCCGAGCTTGCGCTCTGTGAGAAGCTCCAGCCGCATCTTGACGAAGGCAAACCGGCTCTCACGCTCGAACTCAGCGCCGAGGAGAAGGCGCTCCTTCATGGCTTTTTCCTCCTGTCCTCGAAGCCGACCCTCTTCGCCTGCAACGTCGGCGAGAACGATCTCGGCGACCTCGAGGGCGACTCTGTCGCAGCGAAGCATGTGCGGGCCGTTCGCGACTACGCGGGCGCCCACCTCGGCAGCGAGGCCGTCGTAATCAGCGCGCAGATCGAGAGCGAGCTTGCCGACCTGCCGCCCGCCGAAGCCCTGGAGTTTCTTTCCGGCCTTGGCGTGACGGATAGCGGCGTGAGCCAGCTCATCCGCGCCGCCTACCACCTGCTCGGTCTGCGGACCTACCTCACGACTGGACCCAAGGAGACGCGGGCCTGGACGATCCATGCCGGCGACAAGGCACCAGCGGCTGCGGGCGTGATCCACAGCGATTTCGAGCGCGGCTTCATCGCGGCGCAGATCATTGCCTTCGACGACCTCATGACCTTCGGCTCGGAAGCCAAGGCCCGTGAGGCCGGCAAGCTCCGCCTCGAGGGTAAGGAGTATGTCGTGCAGGATGGTGACGTGGTCGAGTTCCGCTTCAACGTGTGAAGACGTTTGCGGCCGCGCTTGCCGC
>CAZSMN010000107.1:0-11172 GCA_964607615.1 uncultured Chthoniobacterales bacterium
AGGGCCTTTTGCAGAGTCTGGTTGTGTGAGTAGGGGTTCACACCGAGCTCGGCGGCGATCAGGCGCTTGGCCCGCTCGATACCCATCAGCCGGCGGGCGGTCTCCTCTGGAGTCGCCGAACGGTCGATGTCGAGATTGCCATGCACAGCATTGTTAATCGTGCCACCGACGCGGCCGAGAAACCGGCTCGCGCCCTGAGGAAGCCGGCGGACGGTTTCCACCGGATCCTTGGCCACCTGAACGACGGCGTCGAGGCGGGCCCGGCCGGCATCGGCAAGCCCCTGAGCAAACTCCCGGGATTTGCTGATCTCCTGCAGGCGGATCGTGGCCTCAATCTCGCGGAGGAGGTCGATCAGGCGCTCGTTGCCAGTGATTTCAAAGGGTCCGACGGCGGAGGAAACACTCCAGGTATTGTAGATCCCATCGTTGGAAACCGTCGGGCCGATCCTCCAGCCGGGTCCCGGCTGGTCCGCGCCGGGAAGAAAAGCCGTCGATGGCCAGACGCGCGGCAGTTCGAACGCTGCCGAGGCCGCTGCCGGTGACGTGGAGGGCGAAGGCGACTGCGCGAAGGCTGCCAGCGGGAAGCAAAGGGCAACGAGAAGCCGGGGGAGCGACAGGAAGGAGCGCATGCCGGAGGATTGTGCAGATCGCCCGCCCGGGCAATCCGTATCCGCCGCTTGTCAGTTGAAGGCCGCCGGCCGGTGCGGATCGGCGAGAAACTCAAACGCGAGCCGGATCTCATCCTCCCGCGAGCGGCTCGGATCGAGTGGCGGCAGCCCGTCGAGTGCGAAAAATCCCACGTCGGACGTCTCATTGCTGGGCCGGGCCTCACCGCCGACCAAGCGGCAAAGGATATGGATTTTGTAAATCGCATGCGGATGCGTGGCATAGCCGGCCGCGTCGCGATCCCTGACCGATGTGATCGCGAGGGCCTTCGCCTCAAAGCCGCTTTCCTCGCGACATTCTTTCTCGGCATTCTGCGCCGGGGAGAGATTCACATCGCACCACCCGCCGGGCACGGTCCACAGCCCGGACGATCGTTCCTTTACGAGGAGGACTTGGTTCTCCCTGAAAACCACGGCCCGAACGTCGACCTTGGGCGTCGGGTGTCCCAGCTCCACGGGCCATGCGAAATCCGCCGTGACATCGGTTTGCTGAAGAAGCCCGCCGGCGATCTCGAGCACGCGGGCGAACCGTTCCTGGTCGAACGGATCCTTGGCATAATGCAGGCCGGCCTGCGCGATGGCCGCAAGCTCACGCGATGCTGCCAAAAGTGCGTCCGGGCTAGAGGGCATCACGAAGGCGCCGGCAGAAGCCCTCGGCATCCTCCGGCATGGTGACGACTTCCTTTTTCCTCTTCGTATGAATCACGACCCGCTGGCCGAGAAATTTCCAGAGCGGATACTTCGGATCCGAGACCTCGGCGATCTCTTTCAGCGGAATCCGCCATACGCCGTAGACGCTTGTGATTTCCAGCGCCTCCTTGGTCAGCTTGTAGCCCCGGTGCAGCTGCCCGAGCAGCCCGAGGAAGAGAAGCGTCACGACGCAGAATCCGGCAAACGTCGGCATCTGTGGGTGGAGGTAAAGGATCACGAGCAGGCCGATCATCACAAGGACGATGGGAACCATCGCAATAAGATAAAAACGCCGGAGGCGGGATGAGGCAGGAAGATTCATAATGGGAAGCGGCAAGGCAAGGGCTTGATCGCCCGAAGAGTCCCTGCTCTACCACAGCCTGCGGATATGGGAAGCTTGGAACCCCGCGCGAAGCCTTTCCTCCCCGTTCTTGCGTCGTGCGAGGCAGGCGGTATTCTGGGCGCACCTCATCGATGGGAAAGCTCTCCACGCACGTGCTCGACATCGCCAGCGGCCGGCCGGCCGGGGGGATGACCGTCTCGTTGTTCCGGCTGGAGGCGGACACCCGCCGGCTCCTGCGTTTCTCGGTGACGAATGCCGACGGGCGCACCGACGAGCCCCTGCTGAGCGGCGGGGAGGTCGAGGCTGGTGAGTACGAACTGGTCTTCGGCGTGGGTGCCTATTTCAAAAAACTCGCGGTTCCTGCCGGAGAACCTCCATTTCTCGGCGACGTGCCGGTGCGGTTCACGCTTGGCGCCGGAGGTTCGTATCATATCCCGCTCCTCTGCTCACCATGGGCCTACCAGACCTACCGGGGAAGTTGAGCCCGCCGGATCCCATCGCGATGCTGGAGGCGCTCGCAGCGGTGACCGACGAGCCGCCGGGGATCACGCGCACGTTTCTTTCACCGGGCCTTCGGGAGTCGAAGCGCCTGGTGGCAGGCTGGATGGCGGCTGCGGGATTGGAGGTTTTTGAGGACCGCCTCGGCAACCTGATCGGCCGGCGATCGGCAGCGCAGTGGGATGCCCCGGTGGTCGCGTGCGGATCGCATCTGGATACCGTGCGGAATGCCGGTGCGTTCGACGGCGCACTCGGTGTGGTGGCGGCGATCTCGGCGGCGGCGGCATTGCGGGACGTGACGCTCCCCTACGAGCTCGAGGTCGTGGGCTTTTCCGACGAGGAGGGCGTTCGCTTTCAATCCACCTACCTCGGCAGCCGGTTCTACGCCGGCGATACGTCGGTGATGCACGCGGCGCATGCCGATGCCCATGGAAAAACCATTGCCGGCGCCGTGGCCGAGCATGTCTGCGAATTTCCGCCCCCTCCCACGCGGCGGCTGGCTGCTTACCTGGAAGTGCACATCGAACAAGGTCCTGTGCTGGAGCAGGAAAATCTCGCACTCGGCGTGGTCCGCGCCATTGCCGGCCAGACCCGTCTCCGCGTCATCCTGCGCGGGATGGCCGGGCATGCCGGCACGGTGCCGATGTCACTGCGGCGCGATGCGCTGACCGGCGCCGCTGAATGCATTCTGGCCGTCGAGCGGTTGGTTAAGGAGATACCGGATGCGGTTGCGACCGTCGGCGTGCTCGAAATGACATCGCCCGCCTCGAACGTGATTCCCGGCGAGGCACGCTTCACCGTCGATATCCGCAGTCCGGACGACATCGCCCGCCGCGATCTCGTGCAGCGGCTCTGCGCGGCCATCGAGGAGATTCCGGCACGGCGGGGGCTGGAGGTCGAGATTGTACCCTTGATGCAAACGTCAGCGGTCTCCTGCGATGCGCGGCTGATGGAAACGATCGCTTCAGTGATCACCAGCCAGCAAAACCGCTGCCCGTCGATGGTGAGCGGCGCGGGACACGATGCCGTGGCGATTGCATCGGCTGCGCCGGTTGGAATGATCTTTGTCCGATGCCGCGGCGGGGTGAGCCACCATCCGGACGAATATGCCGCGCCGGATGATGTCCGGAGCGCTGTTGAGGCATTAACCGGCGTTCTACGGAGCCTGAAGCCATGATTCTCCGCAATGCCATGGTTGTTACACCGGAGGGGACAGTGGTCCGCGATATCATCGTGACCGGAGAGCGGATCGAGGCTCTCACCGCGCCGGGAGCAGCGTCCGGAGAGGACGGGCTCGATCTCGAGGGGTTCTTCGTTTTTCCCGGATTTGTTGATGCGCATGTGCATTTCAACGAGCCGGGACGGGCGGATTGGGAGGGGCTGGAATCCGGATCGCGCGCGCTGGCCGCGGGAGGCGGAACGGTCTTTGTCGACATGCCGCTGAACTCGGACCCGCCGGTGCTCTCGGCAGCCGATCTTTTGGAGAAACGCCGCGTGGCGGAGCGGAAGTCGGTCACGGATTTTGCGCTCTGGGGCGGACTTTGTCCCGGGGCCATCGATGCGATCCCGGCAATGGCCGAAGCCGGCGCCGCGGGGTTCAAGGCGTTTCTCTGCCCGAGTGGTATCTCGGAGTTTCCGCATGCCGATCGCGCGACGCTCCGTGCCGGCATGAAGCTGGCGGCGGATTGCGGGCTGCCGGTTGCTGTGCATGCGGAGGATCCCGCCATCGTTGAAGCAGCAGCTTCGCGGATTCCGGGGCGCACGTTTGCCGACTTCCTCGCGAGCCGGCCGAAGGAGGCCGAGGTGGAGGCGATCCGGATGGCCTGCGAGGAGGCGGGCGAGACCGGGGCGACGCTTCATGTTGTTCATGTCACCTGTGCGGAAGGTTTGGAAGAGGTCGCGGGTTTCCGCCAAGCCGGCGTGCGTGTCACCGCCGAGACGTGTCCGCACTACCTGCTCTTTGATGCGGATCAGGCGCCGGCCATTGGAGCCCGTGCAAAATGCGCCCCGCCCCTGCGGCCGGCGGCGGATGTCGGGGCGTTGTGGTCGGCGCTGGCCGCCGGGCTCGTGGAAACGATCGGCTCGGACCACTCGCCGGCACCGCCCTCGATGAAGACCGGGGAGGACTTTTTCAAAATCTGGGGCGGCATCTCGGGATGCCAGCACGGGCTGGTTTCATGGCTCGGCGAGTGGCACCACCGGCATCCGCAGCGTCTCGCGGAGGCTGCGGCATGGATCGCCTCGAATCCCGCCCGCCTTCTATGCCTTGGTGGCAAAGGGGCGATCGTTCCAGGCTTCGATGCGGACCTCACGGTGGTGGAGTTCGGTGAGCCGGCGGATTCCGCGCCCGCCCTCTATCGCCATCCGGCCCATCTTTACGAAGCGTTCCGCCCGCGCTGCCGGGTGCGCCACGTTTTGCGCCGCGGGGAATTTCTGGTGAGGGACGGCCGGAGCGTCGCCACGGCGGGCGCGGGGAAATTTCTGACGCCCGCGCGCCGCGAAAACTGACGACTGCCATGGCCCGCCCGCGTCCCACTTCCGAAATCTGGCCCACCATCCGGCGTTTCATCCCGTCTTTGCTGGTCTACTGGCCGAAGCTGGTCCTGATTTTCTGTCTGCTGCTCCTGGTGACCGGTCTCGACCTGCTGAGGCCTTATCTCATCGGGCGCATCGTCGACGAGGCGTCCGGCCAGCGCTCGTGGAATGCCGTCGCGTGGATGCTCGGCATTTTCCTCGCGACGATCTTCCTGCGGAGCACGGTCCTTCTGGTCCGGAATTACATCACGCAGCGGACCGGAATGCGGGTCACGTGCGACATGCGGGTCCGGATTTTCCGCCACCTCCAGAGTCTGTCGCTGCGGTTTTATGATGCGCGGCACACGGGGAAAATTGTCTCGCGCATCGCGACCGATACCGGAGCCCTTTATGCGCTGGTCACAGGCGCGTCGGTGAACCTCATCGGCGACGTGGTGACCATCCTCGGCGTGCTGATCGTGCTCCTCGATGCCAACTGGCAGCTCGCGCTCGTAACGTATGCGATCCTGCCGTTTTTCGTCGCGAACTACCGCTGGCACCGGCGCCGGCTGCGGGTGGAGAGCCGGCGGCACCGGCGGAATTGGGATCAGGTGATGAGCTTCCTGCACGAGCGCATCTCCAGCACGCGGCTTGTCCGGGCCTTTGCGACCGAGGGCATCGAGGTCGAGTCGTTCCGCCAGCGCATCGAGGCGGACTTCCAGAATTTCAACCGCGTCATGTGGAGAAACACCCTCCTAAGCGTCGGGGCGGATTTCCTGTCCGGCATCGGCGTCTTCGTTGTGCTCGGCTTCGGGGCCTGGCTGGTGATCCATCCCGAGACCGGATTCACGGTCGGCCAGCTCACGGCGTTTCTTTTTTATCTCGGCCTCCTCTACACGCCGATCACGCGCATCGTGGAGTCGAACGCCGTCATGCAGCAGGCGGCCACGGCGCTGGAGAAAATTTTCGCCCTCCTCGATACGCAGCCGCACATCCCGGAGAATGACGCTCTGCCGGCACTCGGCGAGGTCGAGGGCCGCGTCGCTTTCGACAATGTCTCGTTCGCTTACCGCCCGCAGCACCGCACGCTGCACAACCTGAGCTTCGAGGTGAATCCTGGCGAGGTCCTCGCGCTCGTCGGACCGAGCGGCTCGGGAAAGACGACGCTCATCACGCTGCTTGCGCGGTTTTACGATCCGACCGAGGGGCGCATTCTGGTCGATGGGCGCGACATCCGCGAGTGCAATGTCCAATCCCTCCGCCGGCAGATCGGGATCGTCATGCAGGACAATATTCTTTTTTCGGGCTCGATCGCCGACAACATCAAGTACGGCCGCCCCGGCGCAACCGACGAGGAGATGCTTGCCGCCGCGCGCGCGGCGCACGCCGATGAATTCGTCTCGAAGCTCGCGCAGGGCTACAACACATGGCTCGGAGAGCGGGGCGTGCAGCTCTCCGGCGGCCAGCGGCAGCGCATCGCGATCGCCCGCGTGATCCTCAAGGACCCCCGCATCCTCATCCTCGACGAGGCGACTTCCGCGCTTGATACGGAATCCGAACGCCTCGTGCAGGACGCCCTCGAAACACTGATGAAAAAGCGCACGTCGATTGTCATCGCCCACCGGCTCTCCACGATCATCAATGCCGACAAGATCCTCGTCCTCGACCACGGCCGCATCGTCGAGGCCGGCACGCACGACGAGTTGCTCGCGAAGGGCGGGCTTTTCAGCAACCTCCACAAGCTGCAATTCGCCCGCACGGTGGATGCGGAATCATAAGTTGCACCGCTGCCGAGATGGCACTATCACCAGAACGCATGAAGCCGCTTTTCGGTGACACTCGCACGGTGGTCGCAGCGCGCCACGCCCTCATCGCGGCGGACGGTCATGTGCCTTCATCGCTGCCGGGGTTCGAGGCCGCGACACCGTATTTTCTGATCGCTCCGCCGCTCAGCCGGACGTTTGCCCAGGTGATGATCCGGTTTTCGCCCGGCGGAAAAGCGGCTTTTCCGGCAGATGGCACGGAGACGGCTCTCTACGTCGAGAGCGGAACCTGCGAGGTGCGCAGCGGCGCGGAGTCCGTTACGCTTTCCTCCGGCGGGTTTGCGTTCAGCCCGGCCGGCGTGGAGTTGGTGCTGGCGTCCAACGACGCGGTGATCACGTGTTTCCGTAAAACCTATGAGCCGGCAGGTGCGCCGCCGCCCTTCCTTTCCGGCCATGCGGCGGATGTCGAAGCTGTGCCCTTTCTGGGAAATCCGAAAGCGCTTTTGAAAGTCCTTCTGCCGGATGACGGGCGCTTCGATCTGGCAATGAATATCTTCACCTACCTGCCGGGTGCGACGCTGCCGTTTGTCGAGACGCACGTCATGGAGCACGGGCTCCTGATGCTCGAAGGCCAGGGCGTTTATCGGCTGGAGGAATCCTACTATCCGGTCACTGCTGGCGATGTGATCTGGATGGGTGGCTACTGCCCGCAGTGGTTTGTGGCGATGGGCGATACGCCAGCTTCATACCTTTATTACAAAGACGTCAACCGCCACCCGGCGCTGCCATGACGATCGACGCGGAGCGTCTCGCCGCCGCGATCGATGAGCTCGCCGCGATCTCGGAGCATCCGGCACCCGCTGTGACGCGCGTGCTTTTTTCGCCGGAGGATCTCAAGGCGCGCGCGTGGCTTGAGCAAAAGTGCCGCGAGGCCGGACTCGCCGTGCGCACCGATGCCGCCGGGAACATTTTCGCGAGACGGGAGGGAACGGATCCTTCGCTTCCGCCGATTGCCACGGGCTCGCACACGGATGCCATCCCGAATGCCGGCCGTTTCGATGGAGTAGTCGGCGTGCTGGGCGGGCTGGAAGCGATCCGGGCGCTGGGCGATCTGCCGCTCCGGCATCCGGTCGAGCTGATCATGTTAACGGCCGAAGAGCCGACCCGCTTCGGCATCGGTTGCCTTGGCAGCCGGCTTCTGGCTGGAACGCTGGATCCGGCATTGGCCGATGCGTTTCGCGATCGCGACGGCCTCACGCTTCTCGAGCTCCGCACGGCCGCGGGCCTGACGGGTGATCTCTCGTCGGTCCGACTTGCGCCCGGTGCTTACAAGGCCTTTATCGAACTCCACATCGAACAGGGTCCACTGCTGGAACGCTCGGGCACGGACATCGGCCTCGTGGAGAAAATCGCCGCGCCTGCCGCGCTGCGGGTCCGGCTCACCGGCGAAGGCGGCCACGCGGGGGCTGTCCTCATGCCCGACCGTCACGATGCCGCTCTCGGAGCTGCCGAGATCGCCCTGGCGGTCGAGCGGCTGGTTCTGGCCTCGGGAAGTCCCGATGGCGTCGGCACGACCGGCGTCTTCCAGATCCTGCCGGGCGCGATCAATTCCGTCCCCTGCGAGGCGCTGTTGGAAATCGACATCCGCGACACCGACCTCGCGGCGCGCGACGGCGTGCTCAACGGCCTCCGGTCGGAGATCCCCGCGATCGCTGCACGCCGCGGGCTTACGTTTTCCATCGAAACGATCAGCGCCGATCCTCCGGCGATCTGCGATCCCGCGTTGGTCGATGCGGTGGAAGCAGCGGCGCGCGCGGCAGGTCTCACCACGCAGCGCATGGTCAGCCGGGCCTACCACGACTCGCTCTTCATGGCCCGCGTGGCACCGACGACGATGATCTTTATTCCTTGCCGGAAGGGCTGGAGCCACCGGCCGGATGAATACTCGTCACCCGCCCAGATCGCGGCGGGCGCCGGCGTTCTCGCACGAACGATCCTGGCTGCCGACCGGCTCTAGCACGGCGGCGGAAAGTCCGCTTGCAGAGCGGAATTCCCGGCCTATCTATCCTGCCTGCATAACCTTATGGGCGAATCCGAACTCCTTGCATTGAAAAAGACCAGCGGCATCGCGCCATGGCGGCTCCGGCTGGCCACATGGGTCGAGTCCTCCCGCGTCCAGTATTTCATCGTCGGCGTCATCTTGTTGAATGCCGTTATTCTCGGGCTGGAAACCAGCAGAGCCCTCATGGCGGAGTGGTCGACTCTGCTGATCGTCATCGACAAGCTCTGTCTGGTCGTTTTTCTCATCGAGCTGGCGATCAAGCTCACAGCCTACCGCCTCCAATTCTGGAAAAGCGGCTGGAATGTTTTTGACTTCCTCGTCGTTGGCGTGGCGCTTGTTCCGGGAGCTGGGCCGTGGGCAGTGCTGCGCTCGCTCCGCGTGCTGCGGGTGCTCCGGCTGCTGACCGTCATCCCCTCGCTACGCAAAGTTGTTGCGGCCTTCCTGCACGCGATTCCGGGTCTGGGTGGCGTCGCGCTGGTGATGGTGATTTTCCTCTACACGGCGTCGGTGCTGGCCACGAATTTGTTCGGAAAAGATTACCCGCAGTGGTTCGGCACGTTGAGCGGTAGTCTTTTTTCCCTGTTCCAGATCCTCACACTGGAAGGCTGGGCCGACATGGCCCGCACCATCATGGAGACCCATCCATGGGCGCCGGCCTTCTTCATACCCTTTATTCTCATCGCGACGTTCACTGTGCTGAACCTCTTTATCGGCGTCATTGTCTCCACCATGCAGGAGCTGGCGCTGGCACCCGAGAAGGGCCGGGTCGATCCCGAGGTCACGGAGCTCCTGACCCGCATCGAGGGGGACCTCCGCGCGCTCCGGGAAAAGGTCGATACGGGACGCGGGGGCTGAATCAGGCGGGGTTCACCTCGACGGTCACGTGGACAAGTTCCTCGTGAATCGACAGGGCCTTGCGATAGGCCTCCGGTGTGGTTCTGTTGGCGGATTGAACGGAGAGCACAGCCGAGAAACGCCCTTCGCTGACCTGCCAGACATGAAGATCTGTCAGGGCATCGCCGGCTTTGGCGACCTCTTTACGAATCTCCTCCGGCAGATCGCTCGATGTGGGCGTCTGGTCGAGCAGGATAACCGACGTCTCGCGCAGGAGACCGAGCGACCAGACCGTCACCACCACGCTCCCGGCGATTCCCATGACAGGATCCATCCACGACCAGCCCAGAAATTTCCCAGCGATGAGAGCAAAAATCGCGGTCACCGACGTGAGCGCATCGGCGAGGACGTGGATGTAAGCGGCGCGCCGGTTGAGGTCGGGTGAGTATCCGTGATCATGATCGTGACCATGCGAGTGCCCGTGGGAATGTCCGTGATGGTGATGATCCTTCAGCAGGAGTGCGGAGACGATGTTCACGGTGAGACCAATGACGGCGACGAGAATCGCCTCATTGAAACGGATCTGCTGCGGTGACATCAGGCGCTCGAGGGATTCCACCGCCATGAGGAGTGCGACCAGAGCGAGAAGAACCGCGCTGGCGAAGCCGCCGAGGACCCGCATTTTTCCTGTGCCGAAGCTGAAGAGCTCGTTTTTCGCGAAACGCCGGCTCAGCCCGTAGGCCACTGCGGTGACGAGGAAGGCCGCCACGTGCGTGCTCATGTGCCAGCCGTCGGCAAGGAGGGCCATGGAGTTGAACAGCGTGCCGGCGGTGATCTCTCCAACCATCATCACGGCGGTGAGGACAATCACCATCCACGTCCGGATCTCGGCCGACGACGTGTCCGACGGAACGGCTTCGCGCAAGGGGCAGTGGAACGACTTGGTATTCATCAGCCGCGGAACATACGGGGAAATTCTGATCGCGGGGGAGACATTTTGCGGGCCTTTTGCAAACGGTCGACGGGCTCGCACCGGGCTTGCGGATCAGGGGGCTTTGTGCAACTCTTCCGCCCTTCACGGGAACCCGCCGGCATAGCTCAGTGGTAGAGCAACGGTTTTGTAAACCGTCGGTCCTCGGTTCGAATCCGAGTGCCGGCTCCCCTTCCCCCAGACCCGCCGCGGGGACAGATTGGCGATATTTGGGCTAGATTAATCCGCCGCAGGGCGCTACGAGAACGTTCATGGCAACTACAAAAACGACCACCGCCCGCAAACCGAACCCCGCCCTGATGAAGCCCGTGCAGCCCGATGAGGTGCTTGCCGTGATCGTCGGATCCGCTCCGCTGCCCCGCAGCGAGATGACCAAAAAGATCTGGGACTACATCAAGAAGCACAAGCTTCAGGACGAAAAGAACAAGCGCAACATCAACGCTGACGACGCTCTCAAAGCCGTGTTCGGCGGCAAGAAGCAGGTGACGATGTTCGAGATGACGAAGCTCGTCTCGGCCCACGTCAAGTAAGTCTCCCCGGGGAGGCAGCGCCTCTCCAACCAAACCTTTCGAGCGCCGCTCACCGCCCCGTGCGGGAGCGGCGCTTGTTTGTTCCTCAGGCCTCCAGCGTGAAGCCGACCTTGATCGTGACCTGCCAGTGGGCGACGCGGCCGTCCTCGATCTGGCCGCGGGTCTCGATGACTTCGAACCAGCGCAGATTGCGGAGGGTTTGCGAGGCCTTGGCGATCGCGTTCTGAACGGCGTCTTCGATGCTGTCGGGAGAGGAACCGACGAGCTCGACCTTCTTGTAGA
>CAZSMN010000108.1:0-11161 GCA_964607615.1 uncultured Chthoniobacterales bacterium
CCGTTGTGGACCATCTTGACGAAGTGTCCCGCGCCGGAGGCTCCGCAGTGCAGGTAGCCGAGCTCGGGCGTGCCGCCGATTTTCTCACGACCGGGCGTGCGCTCGATTGTGCCAATTCCGGGCGCGAGGGTTTTGAAGATCGGGTCAAGGCGGTCGACGGCCTCCTTGTCGCCGCCGATCATCATGCAGTAGCCACGCTCCAGCCCCCAGACGCCGCCGCTCGTGCCGACGTCGAGGTAGTGAAGACCTTTCGGACGCAGGGATTCGCTCCGGCGGCGGTCATCGCGGAAATACGAATTTCCTCCGTCGATGATCGTATCCCCGGGCTCGAGGAGAGCGGCGAGCTTGCCGACAATCTCGTCGGTGATGGCGGCCGGGATCATGATCCAAGCCGCGCGCGGGCGCTCGAGTTTGGAAACGAATTCCTCCAGCGAATGCGTGCCGATCGCGCCCTCGGCGACGAGTTCCTCGACCGCTTTGGGGTTCGCGTCGAAGACGACGCATTCGTGGGAGTTGCGAAGCAGACGGCGAACCATGTTCGCCCCCATCCGGCCGAGGCCGATCATTCCAAGTTGCATATTAAGAAGTAGGTTGAGGGTAGAACCGAAGGAACGTCCTCAGCATGCCCGAGACCGCGCCCTGCGGCAATGAGAATTCCCTCGATAAACCGTTGGCGGCAGGCTCCCCGTCCCACCCCGCGTGCTAGCGGCCGGCTTTCATCGGCTGGCGGATAATCGTCTTCCACCGCGACGGAGCGGCGCGGCGGATGTCGCTCAGGTAAATCTCGTGATGTTTGCCGTCACGCCCGGACTTTCCATCGATGTATTCGTGCAGCCTTGCGATGGTCGGCCCTTCCTCTGTGAAAGGCCCGATATGCAGGACCTGTGCGCAGCGCCCCTCTTTGAAGCGCTCGAAACGTATCTTTTCGAGCGCAGGATACTTCTTCAACCCGCAACAGCGTCTCACGGCCTCGCGAAGGAGATCCCCGGGAACAAAATCCGGCTGCATGATCATCATTGTCCACTTCCACCGGCTTTTGTCCCCGGAAAGAAAAACCGACCAATCGTCAGCCCACCATAATCCCTCCAGCGGCATCACGGTGTAGTCGATGGCCATGGGGCTTTTCTTCAAAGCGAACTTCGCTGTGTAGGACACGGTGAACAGCGCCTCGACCGCCCGGGCATACTCCGGCGAGGTATTCGGATCGCCCTCGCCATCAATCATGAGGTACGCGAACCCGGGAACATCCACCTCGGTGATGTGCTTCGCAGAGGCGCTGTAAAGTTCGCGGAATTCCCGCTTCACGTCCCGCTTGGCCGTACCAGATTCCATCCTCAGAGCCACTACCCGCGAATTGGCCGGATGGGAAGCGCCGGATACCCGTCCTTGCGTCAAGCTTCACCCGCCGCCCGGTCAAGACTTCGAAGAGGAAGCGGCCGGCTGGTATTTTGACAGCGCCTCAGCGAGTGCTCGTCCATCACCGACGTTGAATTCCTCGCCGGCCGGCAGTTCAAAAACCCGGCCGTCCGATCGCACGAACTCAAGGATCAGCGGACGGGCGCCGGGGAAGGAACGCACGCATTCGACAATCGCCTCAAGGTCCGACTCCTTAAGGCGCTCGCGAGCGAGACGGATCCGCACCGCGCGCACCGACGACTTCGGTTTGAGGGGAGCAATCTGCCCGGCCGTGGCGCGAACCGCTTCGTCCCGCCGCGTAACGCGGACATTGACGGCAATAGCGGCGCCCGGAACGAGCACCGCGGCATTCTTTGAAAACGCCTCCTCCCAGGCTGTCACCTCAAGCGAACCGGTGAAGTCCTCGATCACAAACACACCGAAGGGCTTGCCATCCTTCTTGGTGAACTTTTTCTCCACGGTGGAAACAATGCCCGCCAGTTTGAAAGATCCGGACTCCTCGGCCTGAAGAGCCTGGGCGACCGTGGAGAATTTGTCGCCGTCGAAATGCCCGGCGTAGCGGTCGAGCGGGTGGCCGCTGACGTAGTAGCCGAGAAGTTCCTTCTCGAAGGCCAGCATCTCATGCTGCGGCCATGGCTCGGTCGCTGCGGCAGCGGCGCGGCGCGGTTCGGGAGCGATCTCCAGATCACCGAAAAGCGAAGTCTGCCCGCTTGCACGGTCTCGCTGGACCGACGCGGCAGCGCCCATCGCTCCGTCGATTTCTTCAAAGATCGCCGAGCGGTGTTTGCCGAAACAATCGAACGCACCGCACTTTGCGAGGCTCTCGACAATCTTACGGTTCACCGTGCGCGAATCGAGCCGCGAGCAGAATTCCTCCAGCGAGACGAAAGGTCCGTTTTTCTCCCGCTCGGCGATGGCCGACTCCATCGCACCGGCGCCGACGTTCTTGATCGACGCGAGCCCGAACCGGATCCCCTCGCCGTCGGCCTCGGGCGTGAATTTCAGATCGCTCGAGTTGATATCCGGCGGCAGGATTTTCATCCCCATGCGGCGGCACTCTCCAATCACCTCGGCGAGCCGTTCGGTCGTGCTGGCGTCGTAGCTGAGCATGGCTGCCATGAACTCCACCGGGTAGTGGGCTTTGAGATAAGCGGTCTGGTAGGAGATCCATCCGTAAGCGGCACTATGGCTCTTGTTGAAGCCGTATTCCGCGAACTTGTTGATGAATTCGAAGATCGCGTTTGCGACCCGCGCATCCATTCCGTGCTTCTTGCCACAGCCTTCGACGAAGCGGGCGCGCTCCTTCTCCATCTTCTCCTTGTCCTTCTTACCCATCGCGCGGCGGAGAAGATCCGCATCGCCGAGCGAGTAGCCGGCCAGAACGGCCGCGGCGCGCTGCACCTGCTCCTGATAGACAATAATTCCATAAGTCTCCGCGCAGACTTCCGCGAGAAGCGGGTGGATATATTCGATCTTTTTTAGCCCCTTCTTCCGCTCGATATAGTCGTCAATGAACTGCATCGGACCGGGGCGGTAGAGAGCGCTCAGGGCAATGATGTCGTCGATCGAGACGATATCAAAACGTTTGCAGCAGTTGGTGATGCCGCCGCTTTCCATCTGGAAGATACCAAGCGTCTCGCCCCGGTTGTAAACGTCGAAGGAGGCCTGATCCTCATGCGGAATCGCGGCGATGTCGAAATCCGGATCCTTCTTGTGAATGAGGCGAACGGCCTCGTTCATAACCGTAAGAGTCTTGAGCCCGAGAAAGTCCATCTTCAGCATCCCAAGATCCGTCAGTGGACCCATCGGATACTGAGTCACCACCTCGTCGTCTTTTCCGCGACAGAGCGGGATGAACTCATCCAAAGCGCGGTCGCCGATCACCACGCCGGCGGCATGGATGCCGGTATTGCGGCTCAGTCCTTCAAGAACCGTAACGTGATCCCAGAGCTGCCGGACGGCCGGCTCGCTTTCGATGGCCGCCGCGAGTTCGGGATTCTTTTTCGCCGCGGACTCGAGCGAGATGTTGAGCTCGTTCGGGATCATCTTGGCAATGCGGTCGGCATCGCTGTAGCCCCAGCTGAGCACGCGCCCGACATCGCGGATCACGCTCTTCGCACCGAGCGTTCCAAACGTCACGATCTGCGAAACCGCCCGCTCGCCATACTTCTGCCGGACGTATTCGATCACCTCGCCCCGGCGCTCCATGCAGAAATCGACGTCGATATCCGGCGGGCTGATGCGCTCCGGATTGAGAAAGCGCTCGAAGATCAAACCGAAGCGGAGGGGGTCGATATCGGTGATGCCCAGCACGTAGGCGATCAACGAACCGGCAGCAGATCCACGCCCCGGTCCGACAGGAATTCCCCGCTGCTTCGCGTAGTGGATAAAATCCCAGACGATGAGGAAGTAGCTGACGAAACCCGTTTTGAAAATCACCGAGAGCTCGTAGTCGAGGCGCTTGGTGAGTTCGGGATCCGTCGTGGCCCGCTCGCCGTAGCGTGTGGCCAGTCCCTTGTAGCAGAGATCGCTCAGATAACCTTCGCGCGTCTGCCCCTCGGGCACTTCGTAGGCCGGGTATTTCGGCACGCCGAACTCCATTTCGAAATGGCATCGCTCGGCGATGGCCAGCGTATTTTCACAAGCCTCGGGCAGCGAGGCGAAGAGCGCGCGCATCTCTTCCGCCGTCTTGAAATAAAGCTCGGGCACATACCGCATCCGCTTCTCGTCCATCACCCGTGCGCCTGTTCCGATACAGATGAGCACGTCGTGGGATTCGTGATGGCCACGCTCCAGAAAATGAACATCGTTTGCCGCCACGAGCGGCAGCTTCAGATCCGACGCCAGACGGACGAGTCCCGGATTGTTGCGTTGCTGCACCTCGATGCCGTGGTCGTGCACTTCGATGAAGAAGTTATCTCGGCCAAAAATCTCGGCATACTGCGAAGCTGTGGATTCCGCCTCCTTCCGGCGCCCGGCCGAAAGATGAGAGTTGATTTCCCCTGCCAGACAGCCACTCAGGGCGATAATTCCCTCCGAGTGCGCCGCCAGGAGTTCCTTGTCCACCCGGGGCTTGTAGTAAAAGCCCTCGAGGTGGGCGGCGCTGACGAGTTTGACAAGATTCCGGTAACCCTGCTCGCTTGTGGTCAGCAGGGTAAGGTGAAACGCCGCGTCGCGGGCGGACGAGGCCTGCCGCTCCCGCATGGAGCCCGGTGCCACATAGACCTCGCATCCGATGATCGGCTTGATCTTTGCCTTGCGGGCAGCCTGGTAAAACGGCACCGCCCCATAGAGGTTGCCATGGTCAGTCAGAGCAACCGCCGGCATGCCGAGCGAGGAGGCCTTCGAGACCAGATCCTCCACGCGGATCGCTCCATCAAGAAGCGAATACTCGGAATGGCAATGAAGGTGAACGAACGACATGCGGCTACGTTACGCGATGCCGGCACCGCGTGTCGAACGGTCCGCGCTCAAAAAACGCGACCTCTGAATTACAGCGACGAGGCTGTCCGCGTCTTGCTTTCCCAGCGGGTCAGCAGGTGGATCACCAGATTCGTTCCGAACTTGTAGGTGGCGGTCAGCGGTTCCGGCTTGAGGTTGCGGATATAGGTGTCGCGGTTCAGCCAGATTTGCTCGTTGATTGCGATATACTGACGCCGTTCATTGACGCGGTTGTCGATTTGGCCCTGATCGTTGATGCCGATCTGCCACATGTCGCCGTAGTCGTTCGCCGTGTAGATGATTGCGACCTCACCGAAAATTTTCAACGCATAGACAGGCTCGCGGTAGAAGTTGATGCCGGGCGGAACCGTCTTGATTTCGGGGAAGTAGGCCTGGGCAAAGATCGGGTGGTTGGCAGGGAGTTCTTCCCAATCCTTGTCGACGTCTGGGATGACACGCTTCATCTCGCGGCGGAAAGCGATGTCGAATCGCGAGTTCCTACCGGGAACAGAGCTATCACCCCAGATCGCTCCGCCCAGCCGGACGTACTTGCGGAGGTTCTCGACTTCATGGTCGGTGAGGCGGAAATCCCGCGTTCCGGTAAGGAAGATAAACGGCGGCTTCACGGAGAAGAGTTCGTCACTGTCGAGGCGGATCGCTTGGACGTTGGTGTAGTTGGTCTTCACCTTGTTTTTCGACCACGTGCTCATGAAGTAGAGCAGATTCGGAAGGCTTCCTCCGGTGATCTTGTTGTTCACCAACTGAACGGTGGAATTCCAGTTTCCGCCCGCGTATTGGCCGATGTAGGCCGTGAACTCGAATTCCCGCGAGCGAGTTCCCGTGCCGGAGCCGGAGCCCTTGCCCCAGCCTCCCGTGAAGGCCTTGATCGCCGAAGCCTCTTGACCGGTCAGGCCGGATCCGCCAACGGTCGGCTTGGGAGCTGCCATCTGAGCCGCGGCGGGAGCCACGTTCTGGACGGGGGCGACCACCATCTGAGCCATCGAAAAGTTCACCGCGGACGGCGCAACCGTCGTGATCGCATTCAGCGGGCTGGCGGAACTCGGTGCCGCCGTCACCGTGATGTTCGGCGTGGTAGGGGCGGTTTGAGCCTGCGTCGGCGGAGCCGAGGTCTCCTCGCCGCCACCCACGAAAGTGCCGCCCTCGCCTTCGAAATCCGGCGGCTCCTGGACGGCCTGGAAAAGAACGGTCGTGCCGAAGATCGCTACCAGCACGACGTGGAGGACGAAAGAAATCGTGAAGTCCCGCGACTCGCTGAACTTGTCGATTAGCTTCTGCGCAAAGTCATTGGTCGGTTTGGAGGGCATGGATTATTGATAAACCGAACCCGCTTCCTAAGCCAGCAAAAACCCGTGGGTCTGCAACCCGAAATCGTGCAGATGCCGGCGCTTCTAGAAGTCCATCGGCGGGGGAGCCGGTAGCTGGAGAACAGGGGCGTCGAGCGGAGAGTCAAGCGGCGCAACGGCCTCAGCTTTCCGGACCTCAGGATCCGCCGCGGCAGGTGTCGCACTGGGTGCCGGTGCCGCACCGTCAGGGGCCGGTGCCGCCTCGGATTCGGGCGCATTCACCGGTATCGCCTTTGCCACGGGGATGCTTCCCTCATCGAACGAGCCTCCCCCCGGGCGCACGGCGCGGTAAACGTCGTTGAAGCCGAGCAGCGAGGGTGCGACGACGGCCACCGGCCGGATCGTCGAGAGATCAACCGCCGCCGCGGCGCGCGGCCAGCCCGCCTCGTCAAATTCCTTCGCGTAAGTGCGGACGCCGCCTCCATGGATGTCGCACGGGATCTGCGGCGCCTGCTTCTCGGTCGCGTATTCGGTGTAAACCAGTGACTGGGAGGACGAAATACCGGTCGCGGGGTCGGAGAAACTCAGGTTGCACCGAGGTGTCGCAAGAAGGCCCGACGTCTGGCAGATCTGAACCTCCTTGAGCCCTTCCGGCTTGGCGATCGCCTTCGCCGGAAAGAGACGTGCAGCGTCGTTCATGATCTTCGACCAGATGGGAAGTGCGAGGTCCTTGCCGAACGCTCCGCGGAAAATCTTGGTCGGACGGTCGAAACCAACCCAGACGCCGGTCGTGACCCGGTCGGTATAGCCGAAAAAGTACGTATCGGTAAACCCGTAGGCCGTTCCCGATTTACCGGCGGCGGGAAACGGGTTGAGGCCGAAATTCCGCGTTGCAAGCGCACCGCCGCCTTCGCGCATGAAATCCGACAGGCCCGCATGGACCTGGAACGCCGCCTCGGGCGAGATGGCGGTCACCCGCTTGCGGGGTTCCTCGTAAACGACGTTGCCGTCCGAATCGAGAATGCGGTGGATGATGTGGGTGGAATCCGGACGGGAGCCCAGGTTCGGAAAAACCGAGAACGCCAGCGTCATCTCCTCCAGCGTCAGCTCGCTACTGCCAAGAAAAGTATTCGAGTAGTCCCGGAGCGGCGAGGCGATGCCCATCGCAGCGGCGGTTTTTTTGACCGGTTCGAGCCCGACGCGCATTCCGAGCCGGACGGTCGCCGCATTCTTGCCTTTCACCAAAGCCTCACGGGTGGTCATCGGTCCCTCGTATTCGTTGTCAGGCCTCTCCACTCCCCATTCGCCGAGGATGCCGGTCTCACCGCCGACCATAACGTAGCGATTGTCGATACAGGCATCCTGCACGATCTCACCGGGGAAAATGCCGCTCTCGTAGGCTGCCGCAAAGACGATCGGTGTAAAGGCGGTGCCCAGCGGGCGACGGCCCTGGAAAACGCGGTTGTATTCGCTGTGCTTAAAATCGCGGCCACCGACGAGCGCCAGGACCCCGCCGGTCTGGTTGTCGAGCGTGAGTGCAGCGCTCTGGAGATAGCGGGGCTCGGGAAATTTGATGCTCATGTTTCCCTTGTGCAGCGCCTCTTCGATCTCCTTCACACTCTCCCGGTACTGTGCGTAGGTGGGGTGGGTGAAGCCGGGCGTTCCCTCAATCTGGGCAAGCGTATCCCGCACGGCGCGCTCCGCCGTGCGTTGGAGCTCCGAGTCGAGGGTCGTCTCGATTCGGAATCCGCCGTTCATCGCCCGCTCGAAACCGAGAGCCTTGACCGCCTGCTGGCGGATGACCTCTACGGCGTAGGAGGTCTTGAACGGGTTCGTCCGGCGGACCGCATAGAGCCGCGCCTCGGTCTCCTCGCGGAGCTGGGCCCGCGTAATGAATCCCATTTCCCGCATGCGCCGCAAAACGAAGTTCCGCGTTTCGGTCGCCCCCTCCGGATTGTTCCATGGCGAGAGCGCCTGCGGGCTCTTCAGCAGCCCCGCCAGCATGGCGCACTGGCCGATCGAGAGATCCTTCGCCGGCTTGCCGAAGTAGCCGCGGGCCGCCGCCTCCACCCCGTAAAACCCGCTGCCGAAATACACGCGGTTCAGGTAAAGCTCCATGATCTGCTGCTTGGAGAAGTTCTTCTCAATCCGCCACGCGAGGAACATCTCGACGATCTTCCGCTCGTAGGTGCGCTCCCTCAGCTCGAACGAGTTTCTCGCCAGCTGCTGAGTGACCGTGCTCGCGCCCTGGGAGATTTTACCGCGGCGGTAGTTCGCCACCGCCGCCCGCAGGATGCCCATGTAGTCCACACCGTCATGATCGTAGAAGCGGTTATCCTCCGCCGCGACGACCGCCTTCACGAGCATCGGTGAAATCTGGTCGTAAGGAACCGGCTGGCGGTTCTGGATAAAGATTTTTCCAAACTCGCGGCCCTCCCGGTCATAGAGGACCGAAGCGGCTTCCATCCGACCCACATGGGTGAGATCAAACTCCTCCGCCCGCTTCTCGTAGCCGTGGGAGAGAATGCCCACCGCGACCCACCCAGCGAAGGCAAGGACCAGCAAAAGAACAAGAGGAATAGCCAGCCATTTCCATGAAATTCTGGCCTTCTTGCCCCGGCGGACCGGCTTTTCCCAACTGTAGCGTCGATTTGCGATAGCGGTGTATCTTCCACGTCATGCGCCGGAGCGCAAACCGGAAAAAATACGGATTCGGTTCTTCCACGCGGAATCGGCATGCGGTATTCTCCCGCTGCAAGCGATGGTAGCTCCCGCCCTCCAGAACCGGACCGTCCGGCGCCTTATTCTCTACATCGCCAGCTTCGGGGCCGTCTCAGCAATCGTCGGCTTTGGTGTGCTTTCCTTCCGCCAGACGCGCGCCACCGCCACAAGAGCCCTCGAAGAAAAAACCGAGGTCTGGGCGGATGCCGTCGGGATGATGGTAAACACCATGCGCACGCGTCTCAGGCAGGTGAGCGAGACCACCGGGGGTGCACCGGCACAGCCAACCGTCGAGGCCCTCCGACAGCTGGTGGCCGAGAGCCCCCTTTGCAGTGCGGTTGTGGTCATCCGTAACGGAAAGATCGTCTGCACAAACTTCGGCATTCCCGGAGTCCCCGAGCCCGCGACGGACGCCATGCTCGAGCTCGGTCCGCCGCGCAGTCTGCTCCTCGCAAAAATCGACGCGGTCGACGGTAAACCGGGCGGCATCGCGATGAATTACGAGTCCGGTCTCGGCTTCTCTCTGACGGCTTTCGTCCCCTCGCCCGGCGTGGCCGAGCTGATGCGGTTCGGAGATCGAAAAGCCGACCATGCGGTTTTTTTCCTGACAGAGAACGGCGAGACCCTCGACCGTTCGGTGAACGTCGCCTTGGACGCATCGCTCCCGTCCGGAAAACCCGCAGAAGGCCTTGTAGAGACCTCGAATGGCCTGGTCTTCACGCGCCGCGTCGAGGGTTTGCCCTACTTTGTTTCGGCGGTCCTTCCGAAGTCGAGCCTTCTCGCCCTCTGGAGCGAGAATCTTCCGCTCTACGGAGGACTCGCCCTTGCGATCGCCGCGTCCTTTCTGATCGCGGGATGGATGGCCAGCGCCCGCACGCAGTCGTTGGAATATGAGCTCCGCGAGGCCGCCCGCCTCCGGCAGATCGTGGCCCATTACCAGCCGATCATCGACCTCCGCACGGGCGCCTGCGTCGGCGTCGAAGTCCTCATGCGCTGGCAACATCCCACCCGCGGCTTGGTGCCTCCGCTGGCCTTCATTCCGGAGGCGGAGCGCACCGGGGTGATCACCGACCTTACCGAGTGCCTCATGGTAACGGCGCTCCACGAGCTCGCCCCGCTGTTTGAAAAGTATCAGGGCTTGTGCGCGGCGATCAACGTGCCCGTGCAAACCCTCACCAATCCGGCCTTCCCGGCCCATGTCGCGCGGCTGCTTAGAAAAAAGCTGAGCTACAGCCAGATCTGCTTCGAGCTCACCGAGAGCACGTCGCTCAATGACTCCGCCCTCGCCCAGCTTCACGAGATGAAGGCCCTCGGCGTTCGCCTCGCTGTGGATGATTTCGGAACGGGCTATTCGAATCTCCGCTACCTCTCCATCTTCCCGTTCGACTCCCTGAAGATCGACAAGGCCTTCGTCGACGGCATATCTCCGGACGGCCGGAGCACCGGGCTGGTCGATCAGATTGTTTCGATCGGAAAAGCCTGCAAGCTCGAGCTCATCGCAGAGGGCATCGAGCGCGTCGAGCAGGCTGACTACCTCCGTCGGCTGGAGGTGGAATACGGGCAGGGCTACCACTTTGCCAAACCCATGAGCGTTGACGCCCTCACGCAGTGGCTCGACGAAAAAAACACGCCGGTCGTGTAAACCGGCTGCGGATGGGGACTTTGCAACTCCGAGGTTTCCCTGCATGTTGGACGGGATGAACGAAGCCGTCTGCTATCTCGTCGGGGCCGGCCCCGGCGACCCTCTCCTCCTCACGCTGAAGGGCAAGGCCTGCCTCGAGCGTGCCGATCTCGTTGTTTACGACTACCTCAGCAATCCCGCCCTCCTCCAATGGGCACCAGCCGCTGCCGAGCGCATTTACGTCGGGAAAAAAGCAGGTGCCCACACGATGACGCAGACGGAGATCAATGCCCTGCTCGTCCGCGAGACCACGGCGGGAAAAACCGTCGTCCGGCTCAAGGGCGGCGATCCCTTCATCTTCGGCCGCGGCGGCGAGGAAGCGGAAGCCCTCGAAGCCGAGGGATGCCGCTTCGAGATCGTTCCGGGCATTTCCTCGGCAATCGCCGGACCGGCCTATGCCGGGATTCCGGTCACCCACCGCTCGCACAATACGATGCTCACGATCTTCACCGGTCACGAGGACCCGACCAAAGAAGGATCCAGCATCGACTACGGCGCCATCGCCTCCGCCCCCGGCACGAAGGTCATGCTCATGGGTATCGAGCGCCTCCAGCCGATCACCGATGGACTCCGAAAAGCCGGCATGCCGGATCAGACC
>CAZSMN010000109.1:0-11148 GCA_964607615.1 uncultured Chthoniobacterales bacterium
AGCAGACGGCCTGCCTGATGGTCGAGGCGCACATGCCGCGCTGGCATTCGGCCCGCGTTGCTTTGGAGGCCCTCCGCCCGTCGGAAATCGCTGTGCTGGCGGCGGACAGCCCGTTCGCGCATGCGCGGGAGGCGGCTCTCGGGCATGAAGAGGATGGATCGGAGATGGATCGGCTGTGCGAAACTCTGGAGAAGATCTCCGAGGATGTCGATCTGCGTGTCGTGCGTTCGAATACCGGATTCACCCTCTGCGACATCGTGCAGGAGGCCGCTCCGGACTTTCTGATCGTTGAGGCCGAGTGGCGCAACCGCCGCCGCTACCTGCCGCCGCATCTGGACTGGCTCAACCAGGTGATTCCCGCCCGTCTTCTCCTCCTCGGCAAGCCGCCGAGGGAGGATTCACACTGAGAGGATCGCCGCGGCTTCGAGGAGCCCGGACGGGCTGCCGATGTCGAGGCGGCGTCCGCCCCATTTCACGCCGAGGAGGCCGGCTTCGGAACGAAGGGCCGCCATGGCATCGGTCAGTTGGATCTCACCGGCGAGGCCGGGTTTCGTGTCATCGAGAAAATCCAGAATCCGCGGCGTGAAAAGATAGCGCGCGGCAAACGCATGGAAGGGCAGGGGATTCCCGCCGGCATCACGCAGCCGGGGCGCGACCTCGGGGCGCGGTTTCTCCACGACCTCGTTGAGATCGAAAACTCCTTCGGTGAGCGCCTGTCCGCCGGCCACGCCGTAGCGGCTCACGCGTTCCTCCGGGCAGGCTTCGAGGGCGACGGAGGGTTTTCCAAACGTCTGCCATGCGGACACCATCCCAGGGAGCGGCGATCCACCGTGCATGACCGTATCGCCCAGGAGCACGGCAAAAACCTCATCGCGTCCCGCGAAGTCGCGCCCCATCCGGACGGCATCACCTAGCCCGCGCATGCGCGGCTGGAACGTGTAGTGGATGCGGGCCATTGAGGAGACGGCGCGCACGGCCTCCAAGGCGGCGGCTTTACCCGCGGCCTCAAGGTGGGATTCGAGGTCTGGATTCGGTGCGAAATACTGGATGATCGACTCTTTGCCCCGGCTCAGGATGATCAGGATCTCGTCAAACCCCGCGGCGGCCGCCTCGGCGACGACGTAGTGGATGACCGGCTTGTCACCCAGCGGGAGCATTTCTTTCGGGACGGCCTTGGCGATGGGCAAAAAACGGGTGCCGAAACCCGCGGCGGGGATGATGGCTTTCATTCGTGCGCTCCCGCGATGGCCGGGGCGAATTCCGGCCGGATCACACGGATGCCCTTCGGGCCGAAGGCCTCCTGAAGAGCGGCGAACATGGCGTCGTTTTCGTAGAGCCCGACGATCGCGCCTCCGCTGCCGGCGAACTTCGCGCTGGCCCCGGTCCGCCGGGCTGTGGCCACCATGTCGCGGTTTCCCTCGCCGACGTCGTAGAGGCTCGCGCGCTTGTCGAAGTTCGCATTGATCGCCCGGTTCATCGCGGCGGTATCGCCCGCTTCGAGGGCGCGGCGGAACTCCACCGTCAGGTCGGCCCAGAACTGAATCGCCTCAACCACGTCCCGGTCGCCGCGGTTCCAGCGCGCGCGCAGGTCGTTGTGGTAGACTTCGGTGCCTTCGGACAGGTCTTCGCGATAAGCCACATATACGGGCGGGAGCTTCGCGGGATCGAGCGCCTCGTAGACCCCGTAGCCGCGCTCCTCCATGATGCGGCGGTCGAAATCCATATAAACCATCCCCTGATAGGCCTGGGCAACGCGGTCCTGGAGGCCGGCAGGGATGCCGAGTTCTTTGTTCTCGATATCCAGCACCAGCGCGGCTTTCGCGTGGGGTGGCATCTTGACCCCGTAAAACTCCATCAGGGCCCGCACGCAGGCCGTAATGAGCGCGCTGGAGCCCGCGAGGCCGACGCGGTTCGGGATGTCCGACGCATACCGCATGGTGAAGTTTTTGTTCTCCAGCGCAATCCCGTTCGCCTGACAGAACTCATAAAACGCCTTCGCCGTCGCCTTCAGCAACCGGAAGCCACCGTAGTAGCCGTGGGCTTTCACGTCATCATGCAGGCCGGCGAGGCTCGAGAAGACCGAGTGGTCGCGCCGGCTGGGCAGAAGTTCCAGCTCCGGCGACTCCCAGAGCTCGATGCGGGCGGAGAAGTTCCGGAACGTAAACGCGATGGTTTTGCCGAAATAGCCGTCGGAGGGATTTCCGATCAGTCCGGCCCGGGGGTAAGCGGTCGTGCGAATGATCATCTGAAAAAACGGTCCGCGTCGGCGGTAAATCCGTGCCGGGGACAGATATTTGACAATGGGTTAACCGGCGGCCCAAACAAAGGAAAAAACCGGCTTTGGGTCGGAATCGGCGCAATTCTCACCTTGACCTCGCGTCTGCGCACCCGACCATGGGAGGGATGGATTTTCAGGACAGGGAGTTTTACATCAACCGCGAGCTCAGCTGGCTCGAGTTCAACCAGCGCGTCCTCGATCAGGCGATCGATGAGAGCAATCCGCTGCTCGAGCGCCTGAAATTCCTCTGCATCGTCAGCTCGAACCTCGATGAGTTTTTCGAGGTGCGGGTGGCCGGCCTGAAGCAGCAGAAGCAGACGATGTCCTCCGAAGTGGGACCCGATGGCCTGTCGGCAGCGGAAACCCTCGCCCTGGTTTGCGAGCGCGCGCGCCGGATGGTGGACGATCAATACCGTTGCTGGCGCGAGCAGATTGCCCCGGCGCTCGAGGCGGCCCGGATCCGCTTTCACTCCTACCCGAACGTGCCGCAAGAGGAGAAAGCACACTTTGCGGAGTTTTTCGAGAAGACCATCTACCCGGTCCTTACCCCGCTCGCGATCGATCCCTCGCACCCCTTTCCCCAGCTGCTCAATAAGAGCCTGAACGTGATCGTCGAGCTCGATGGCGAGGGCCTCGAGACCGACATCGCCGTTGTGCAGGCCCCGCGCATCCTGCCGCGCGTCGTCCCGTTTTCGAAATCGAAGGACGGGGATGATTTCGTTTTCCTTGGCAACATTATCGAGGAACACGTCGCCAGCCTCTTCCGCGGCGTGAGCGTGAAGGGTGCCCACCTCTTCCGCGTGACGCGCAACAGCAACCTCTACTTCGACGACGAGGAGGCGCAGAACCTCCTCCACGCGATCGAGGAGGAGCTCCGCAAGGTCAAGCGCGGTGCCGCCGTGCGTCTCGAGGTACAGGAGGATTGCCCGCCCCACGTCGTCCGCCGCCTGTTGGAAATCTTCAACCTCGAAGAAGAAGACGTCTACCGCATCGACGGGCCGCTGAATTTCACCCGCCTCATGCCGCTCGCGATGCAGATCGACCGGCCGGACCTCCGGTACAAGCGCTTCTCGCCCTACACTGTGGTATCCCTCGATACCGAGAGCGACCTCTTCTTCCACATCCGCAAGGGAGACATCCTGCTCCACCATCCCTACGACAACTTCCAGACCGTCGTGGATTTTCTCGCGCAGGCAGCGGAGGATCCGCACGTCCTTGCCATCAAGCAGACGCTTTACCGCACGAGCTCCGACTCGCCGATCGTCCAGTCGCTCATCGAGGCGGCCCGGAACGGCAAGCAGGTCACGGCCGTCATCGAGCTCAAGGCCCGCTTCGACGAGGCGGCCAACATCAAGTGGGCGCGCATGATGCGCGAGGCGGGCGTCGATGTTGTTTACGGCGTCACCGGTCTCAAGACCCATGCCAAGGCCATGCTCATCATCCGGAGCGAAGGCACCCGGATCCGGCGTTACGCGCATCTGGGAACGGGAAATTATCACCCCTCGACCGCAAAGATTTACACCGATCTCGGCCTCCTCACCTGCCGCGAGGAGATCACGTCCGAGTTGGCGGAGACGTTCAATTGCCTCACGGGAGTGGCGAAGTTCCCGCAGATGAAAGAGCTTCTTGTGGCGCCGTGGAATCTCTTCCGCGCCTTCCAGGAGATGATCGACGCGGAAATCGCCCATGCGAAGGCCGGCCGGCCCTGTGGCATCTATGCCAAGGTCAACTCGCTCGTCGAGGAGGGCATCATTGAGTCCCTCTACCGCGCCTCGGCGGCCGGAGTTCCCATCCGACTTCTCGTCCGCGGCATGTGCGCTGTCCGTCCAGGAATCCCCGGCGTGAGCGAGAATATCGAAGTCCGCAGCATCGTCGGCCGCTTCCTCGAGCACAGCCGGATCTTCCGCTTTGAGAATGGCGGCGACGTCCGCCTCTACCTCGGCAGTGCGGACTGGATGCCGCGGAATCTCTTCCGGCGCGTCGAGACGGTTTTCCCGGTGGTTGCCCCCGGCATGCGCGACCATGTCGAAGAGATTCTCAACTGGTTCTGGCGCGACAACGTGAAGGCAAAGGTCATGCAGCCCGACGGCACGTATGCCCCCCGCCCGGTCGCCCCGGGCGAGCCGCTTTTCGACGCGCAGGCCGAGTTTCTTGCCGATGCGCAGCGCCGCCGGCGCCGGCGGAGCGTGGAAACCGAGTGATTTTCCCGCTTTTCCCGTCGGGTCCGTCCGGCGATAGTGGCGGATTGGCAACGTCCGAACGAAATGCCCTCCGACAAGCAATCTTCCATCCGCATCAAAGGCGCGAGGCAGCACAACCTGCGGAATATTGACGTCGTCATCCCCCGTCACAAGCTGGTCGTCGTCACCGGCCTGAGCGGTTCCGGGAAGTCATCGCTCGCCTTTGATACCCTTTTCGCCGAGGGCCAGCGGAAATACGTCGAAAGCCTCTCCGCCTACGCGCGGCAGTTTCTGGACCAGATGCAGAAGCCGGATGTCGACTACATCGAAGGCCTCTCGCCAGCGATCGCAATCGAGCAGCGGACGTCGGGAGCGAATCCCCGTTCGACCATCGCCACCACGACGGAGATCTACGACTACCTCCGACTTCTCTACCCCGCCGCGGGTGTGCCGCACGATCCTGGCACCGGTGAGCGCGTTGCGCGCCAGACGCCGCAGGAGATTGCGGACGCCATCCTTGGCTGGCCGGAGGGAACGAAATTCCTCCTGCTCGCTCCGCTTGTGACCCGGCAGGTCGGCGAGTTCCGCGACGTGGTCGAAAAAGCCCGTCGCGAGGGCTTTGTCCGCCTGCGCATCGACGGGGAGATGGTCGAGCTGACGAAGCCCGATTCCGTGAAGCTCGAGAAATCCGCTCCCCACACGATCGAGGCGGTCGTCGACCGGTTGGTCATCCGCGAGGGGCTGGGCCAGCGCCTGGCGGATTCCGTCGAAACGGCCCTCCGCTGGGGCGAGGGGCGGATCACCACCAGCCGGCAGGAGGCGGCGACGGGCGGATGGATTGAAGAGAAATTCTCGACGGACTTTTCCAATCCGGCGACCGGATTCACCATGCCTCGGCTTACGCCGAAGCACTTTTCCTTCAACAGCCACCTCGGAGCCTGTCCGGTCTGCCACGGCATCGGGACCGAGCTTTACTTTGATCCCGAGCTGATGATCGACGGCGGCAAGAGCCTTGCCGAGGGGGCGATCCGGCCGTGGAAAGTCGGGAACGCCCGCATGCGTTCCTACTACGCCGCGCTTCTGGAGGGCCTCATGGCCGGCTCGCCGGTGTCGGAGAAAACACCATTCGACGAGCTCCCGGCCACCTTCCGCGATCTGATTCTTCTGGGTTCCGGCGATCGCGGCATTACCGTCGCGACGGGAGCGGGGCGGAAAGTGACGAAGCCCTTCGAGGGCCTCGTCGCGCAGATGGAGCGTCTCTACGAGAGCAGCCAGAGCGAGTTCACCAAAAAGAGGCTCCGCGCCTACCAGGGGCGCCGGGTTTGCGCGACCTGCCGGGGGGCGCGGTTGCGGCCGGAGATTCTTGCCGTCACGGTCGCCACGCAGGATGGCCGTGAATTCGGTATTCAGGAACTCTGCGCGCTCTCCATCGCCGAAGCCGCCACCGTTATCGACAGTCTCGCGCTGGGAGCCGAGGCGGCGGAGATTGTCAAAGACGTCCTTCGCGAGGTGCGGCAGCGCCTGCGTTTTCTCAATGAGGTCGGCCTGGGCTACCTTCAGCTCAATCGCGAGAGCGGCACGCTCTCCGGCGGCGAGGCCCAGCGCATCCGGCTCGCCACGCAGATCGGTTCCGGTCTTTCCGGCGTGATGTACGTGCTCGATGAGCCGAGCATCGGCCTGCACCAGCGGGATAATGACCGCCTCATCCAAACGCTCCGCGACATGCGCGATCTGGGAAACTCGGTCATCGTCGTCGAGCACGACGAGGATACGATCCGGGCCGCCGATCACATTCTCGATCTTGGTCCGGGCGCTGGGCCGCGCGGCGGATGCCTCGTGGCGCAGGGAACGCTCGAGGAAGTTCTCCAGAGCGAGGAATCCCTGACCGCACAGTATCTCAAGGGCACGATGCGCATTCCCGTGCCGCGCCACCGCGTGTCCCCGCGGCAGACGGGTGCCAAAGCCGGCGACATCGGCGACGGCTGGCTGCGCGTGATCGGCGCGACGGAGAACAATCTTCGAAATATCAACGCCGCATTTCCCGCCGGCTGCTTCACGTGCGTTACCGGCGTCTCGGGCAGCGGAAAATCGACGCTCGTCAACGACATCCTCCGCAATGCGCTCGAGCGGGATCTGAATCGCGCGAAGTCCCGTCCCGGCGCTCACAAAGCCATTGCCGGAATCGATCAGTTCGACAAGGTCGTCGTGATCGACCAGAGCCCGGTCGGCCGGACGCCGCGCTCGAATCCCGCGACCTACACCGGCGCGCTCGGGCCGATCCGCGACCTCTTCAGCGAGCTTCCGTCGTCGCGTGTGCGCGGCTACGACGCGAGCCGGTTTTCCTTCAACGCCAAGGGCGGCCGCTGCGAGCACTGCCAGGGCGATGGCTTTATCCGCATCGAGATGCATTTTCTCGCGGACGTCTATGTCGAGTGCGAGGTCTGCCGCGGACGCCGCTACAACCGCGAGACGCTCGAGGTCACCTACAAAGGCAAAAACATCGCCGATGTTCTGGATATGACGGTCGATGATGCGGCGCGTTTTTTCCGTAACGTTCCGGCCCTCTCGCCCAAGCTTGAGACGCTGCAGGATGTCGGCCTCGGCTACCTCCGGCTCGGACAGTCCGCCACGACGCTCTCGGGCGGCGAGGCCCAGCGTATCAAGCTGGCCGCCGAGCTCTCCAAGCGCGCCACCGGCCGCACGGTTTACATCCTCGACGAGCCGACGACCGGCCTGCATTTTGCGGATATCCACAAGCTCCTTGAAGTCCTGATGAAACTCCGCGACGCCCGGAACACGCTGATCGTCATCGAGCACAATCTCGAGGTGATCAAGTGCGCCGACTGGATCATCGACCTCGGTCCCGAAGGCGGTTCCGGTGGCGGATGGATCGTCGCCGAAGGAACTCCGGAGACGGTTGCGGGCGCGAAGGAGAGCCCGACCGGACGCTACCTCGCACGCTATTTTTCCCCATGAGACGTTTTGCTTTCGCCCTCTTCGCCGCACTCCCCCTCGCTGCGGCTGCCGATCCGCTGGAGATTTCACGAAGCGCTCTCGAAGACGGCCTGCCTCAGGTGGCGGTGGCGAAGATCACCGCGGCTTATCCCGGTGCGCCGGACAAAACCCCTCTGGATGCTGTCGTGCTCCTCGGACGGGCGTACGTCGAATCCGGCCGGCCCGAGCAGGCCAGGGCGCTCCTCGGAAAAGCCGGTGCATCGCGCGGCCGGGCGGGCGATTTCTGGTTGGCGCAGGCCCTCGCCGATCTCGGTGAGCCGGCGGACGCGCTTGCGCTCTATGAGGCGTGCGCTGCCGATCGGGAATTTTCCCTGTGGCAGGAGTCGGCCATCGGCTCTGCCCGCATGCTCGAGGCGATGGGGCGCAGGGACGAGAGCGAGCAGCGGCTTGCGGAGGCGCGGCAGTGGCCGGCATCCGGGACTCGCGACCTTGCCCTTCTTGATCTCGCCGCCCGCCGCCTCGACCGGGGCGAAGCCGGCGAGGCGCTCGAGGTTCTTGCAGCCGTCGGAGAGCCCGGGCCTGCGCTCCGGGTGCGGAGGGACTTTCTTCTCGCCTCGGCTATGGCGGCCACCGGTCGGAACAAGGAGGCACTCGATCTCTTTGCCCAGATCCGGCCTCTCGATCCTGCCTTGGCTGTCTCGACCGTCACGCAGCGGGCGGCGCTGCTGGAATCCGCCGGCGATAAAGCGGCCGCCGAAACGCTTCTTGAGGAGTTCGTCGATTCCCACCCGCAGATCGAGGGCCTCGACCGTGTTTTCGATCGCCTCGTCCGGATCTACTCGTCCAAGGAGTCGCCGGCCTCGACCGAGTTGAAGCGCTGGAGCGATGACAGCAAACCCAGCCTGCGACGCGAATTGGCGCTCCTCCAGCGGGCACGTGGCGAGCTGCGTCTCCGCCGGACCGATCAGGCCCAGCGCCTTCTCGAGCGTCTGCTGGCAGGAAATCCCTCCGGCCGCCTGCGGCTGGAGGCCTCGCTGGAGCTCGCTGCCGCAAGGCTGGATGCCGGGCAGCCCGCTGAGGCTCTGAAAGCGCTGCCGGGTCCCGGGGCTTCCGCCCGGGCGGATTTTCTGCGCGGCCTTGCGCTGGCAGCCACCGGGGACAATTCGGGAGCAGCTGCTGCTTTTGGTTCGGTCATTGCGGAGGAGTTGCGCGAAGCGGCCCTCGCCAATGCCGCCGTCTGCGAGGCGCGGGCCGGCACGAAGGATTCGCCGAGCCTTGCAGCGTTGATGAAAGAATTTCCGAATGGGGCGATGCTGCCTCGCGTGCGGCTTGCGATGGCTCTCGAGCGTGCGGGCAAGGGCGATCCCGCCGCCGCATCCCAGCTTGAGGATCTGGCCGCGTCGCAGGATCCCGCGTCCGGCTATGCCGCCCTGGCTCTGGCGGAGTGGTCCTACGCGGCGGGCGAACGCGACAAGGCGGACCTCCAACTGCGTCGCGTCTCGTCCGATGCCGATCCCGACCGGCAGGCCGCTCTCGCGGTGTTTCTGGCGGATACCGGCGACAGCTCGTCGGTCGCTGCGGTTGAGGCCGCCGCGTTCAAGTTTCTCAACGAGCATCCCGATTCACCCTCCGAACCGAACGTGCGGATGAAGCTTGGCGAGGTCCTTTACCGCAAGGGCGACTTTGCCGGCGCACGGATGCAGTTCGAGTCGCTGGCGCGCAAGTATCCCGGCACGCCGTCCGAGGAGCCCGCACTGTTTCTTGCCGGCCAGTCCGCCTCCCGCATGCTGAGTCCCGTGGCTGCCGACGAGGCGCTTTTGCTCTTCGAGGAAGTCGCCGCGATGAACGGGACCTTCGCTCCCAAGGCCCGCTTTGAGCAGGCGGTCCTTCAGGCGGCGAAAGGACGTCCGGAGGAGGCTCTCGTCATTCTTGATCGTGTCGTCTCATCGACTGCCGATGCCGACACGCGCTTTGCCGCATTGATGGAGAAGGGAAAAACTCTCTTTCTGGGAGGGGCGGCGGATCCCGCCGGCTACCGGGAGGCCATCACGGCATGGCGGGTGATCGCGAACGACCCTGCCGCTCCTGTGCTCTGGAAAAATCAGGCCCTTGCGCGCATCGGGATCGCAGCCGAGAAGCTGGGCGAACCCGACACGGCGGTTGCGGCGTTTTACGAAATGCAGCGTCCGGTCGAGGGGAAAGATCCCGAATACTTCTGGTTCTACCGTTCGGGATTCGACGCCGCGCGCATCCTCGAGGCGGCGCAACGCTGGGAGGAGGCTTTGAAAGTTTATGAGATTCTTGCGTCCGGCGATGGCCCGCGCGCAGCCGAAGCACGGGCCCGGATCAACAAGATCCGGCTCGAGAATTTCCTCTGGGACGGAGATTGAGCTCTAGGAGCGCCGCACCGGCACGATCAGCACCGGGCAGGGGCTGTGCTTGAGCACTCCGGTGGCCACGCTGCCTGAAAAGAGGTGATAGAGGGCGCCGTGACCGTGCGAGCCGAGCACAATGTAGTCCGCTGAAAGAGACTTCGCCTCTTCGAGGATCTCGTCGACCGCCATGCCGACGACCGCTTTGCACGAGATTTCGACCGGTGCGCCGGCGAGGCCTGCGGCGAGCGATTCGAGGCGCTTGCGGGCGGCGTCGACATCTTCGATCGCGATCTCCGGAGGCGTGGTGGCGATGACATCCATCGAGGCTCCGACCGGCACGTAGGTGGCGACGGGTTCGATGACGTGGAAAAGCTCCAGGCGGCCCTGCACGCGGAGGGCGAGTTTTTTTGCCTGGGCGAGAACCGTATCGGCGCTCTCGCTTGTATCGAGGGGGACAAGGATGGTGGCCATGGCACCGCTACCTTCGCACCATACCGCCTTGGCTTGCCAGAAAAACCGGCGATACTTCCGCGCATGGATGATTTGTTCGGTGCCGATATCCCGGAAGGCGTTGCGGCCGATGCGCCGTTGGCGAGCCGGATGCGGCCGCGGACGCTGGAGGAGTATGCCGGCCAGCAACACATTCTCGGCCCGGGCAAACTGCTCCGGCGGGCGATCGAGGCGGACCGCATCTCGTCTCTCATTCTTTACGGCCCCCCGGGTACCGGAAAGACCACGCTTGCCGAGGTGATTGCGGGCGCGACAGGCGCGAGGTTTGAGCGACTCAGCGGCGTTGAAAGCAACGTGGCCGACATCCGGCGTGTCATCGCAGGCGCCGCCATGCACCGTTCGCGCAGCCGGACGATCCTTTTTGTCGACGAGATCCACCGGTTCAACAAAGCCCAGCAGGACGTCCTCCTGCCCGAGGTCGAAAACGGCATGGTGCGCCTCATCGGTGCGACGACGCAGAATCCGTTTTTCAGCGTCAACAGCGCGCTCCTCTCGCGCTCGCAGGTCTTTCAGCTCGAACCGCTGTCCGAGCCGGATCTTCTGGCCCTGATTGACCGGGCGCTCGGGGATCCCGTTCGCGGGCTGGGAGGCCGAGGAATCTCGATTGAGCTGGATGCGGCGGCGCACCTCGCGCAGTTGAGCGACGGCGATGCGCGAAAGTGCCTGAATGCCCTTGAGATCGCCGCTCTCAGCACCCCGGCCGGAGAGGACGGAGGCGTCGTGATCACGCTGGCGTCCGCCGAGGAGAGTATTCAGCAGAAGGCGGTCGTCTACGACGGGACCGGCGACGAGCACTACGACACGATCAGCGCGTTTATCAAAAGCATGCGCGGCAGCGATCCCGACGCTG
>CAZSMN010000110.1:0-11135 GCA_964607615.1 uncultured Chthoniobacterales bacterium
GAGGCAGAGGTCGAGGTGCGTGTCGACGATCTCACGGGCGATGTCGCCGACGTTCTTGTAGCCGACGCCGGTGTAGTACTCACCCTGCGGAGCCGGGAAGCCGCCGCCTTCAGGGAAGCCGAGCGGGACGCCGTTCTGATAGAGAAAATACTCCTGCTCGAATCCGAACCAGGTGTCGGGATCGTCGAGGATGGTCGCGCGGCTGTTGCTCGGGTGCGGAGTGCCATCGGGGAGAAGGACTTCGCACATGACGAGCGCGCCGTTCTCCTTGGTGGGATCCGGGTAGACAGCCACCGGCTTGAGGAGACAGTCCGAGCTCTTGCCCTCGGCTTGGCGCGTTGAACTTCCGTCGAAGCCCCACATCGGGAGCTGCTCAAGCGTCGGGAAGTCGTCGAACTCCTTGACCTGGGTTTTTCCGCGAAGGTTGGCCACCGGCTCATAGCCGTCGAGCCAGATATATTCCAATTTATACTTTGCCATAGATGTGTTGTGTCGAGCGGACCCAGCCGGCGAGGGGACGCTCATGTGGTTGTAGTGTTTGCACCATTTTTGCCATCCGGCGGAGACATGACTCAAGCAGCTTCAATGCCAGATGTCCAAGATCGAGTAAAAAACACCCGCTTCCGAAGCGGTTTTTCCAGCACGTCCAAGTGGTGTGCGTGCCGGTGAATGGGAATAAATAACTTTGCAACTGGTCGCTGACCTGATTTACGTCTCGCCGAAGAGATTTTTTGCTGCACAGGATGCGATTGGCTATGCCACATCGCGGAAATGTGTGGCATAGTACGGGGAGAACTCCTTTTGAGCGGGGCTCCTGATCAAGAGCTAGATGTACGAAGAGAACGACTTACCACAGCGGGTCCGGGGTGAAACCAGCTACGCCAAAGGCCAGTCCTTGCGCGGCAGAGATGCTTCTGTACTGAGCGGGCCGGTCGCGCCGCTGCCGTTCTCCGCGCGCGACTCAGCCCGGAGCGCTCAGGATTACCAGCCCATCCAGCCGTTTTCCGGATCGCGGGTTTCGCCCGGTGGGCACGAGGCGTCGCGCCGTATCGTCATTGCAGCGACGCCGAAGGGGGGCTCGGGCAAAACGTTTTTCCTTGTTAATCTCGCCGATTGGCTCGCCGAAAAAAACGTCCGCTTCATCTCCTGCGATACGGACTGGTCGAGCGGAACGCTCACACGGTTCCAGCCGGGTTCGCGGTTTGTTTCGGTTCAGGAAGGTGACGGGATGGCCGAGATCCTCCGGGCGCTGGACGAGGTGGATCTGGTGTTGGTGGACGGCTCTGCGGCGGTGATTCCGGACCTCCTGGCTTGGATCGAGTCGATCAACCCGGCGGCCGACCGTGTCCGGGGCGACATCGCCATCACGCTGGTGAGCACGATTGAGGAGGACAAGGATACCGTTTTTCAAGCGGGCGAACTCCGCCGCCGGTTCGGCACGAAGGTCGATTGGCTTGTCGTCCGCACGCTGAAGACCGGTCCGGCCACCGAGATTTACGACAACAGCAAGACCCGGCAGGAGCTTCTCCGGCAAGGAGCGGGCGAAATCACGATCCCGCGGCTGCCATGGAACCTCCTCAGCATCATGCAGCGCACGAGCCAGTCGCTTTCCGGCATGCTTCAGGACAAAGGGCTTTCGCTTCTTGAGAGGCACCGGCTGCGGTCTTATCAGGAGAGGCTTTTCGAGCAGTTTTCGGCGGTGGAGCCCGTGCTCCTGCCGCGCGTGCGGCCCCAGTTGGCGTCCGTCAACCACCAGGGCGGTGTCAGGGGCTCGTCCCGGCCGCGCATCGCGCCGGAGGAAGTATGAGCGCACACCGTTCACTGGGCAGTGTTGCGGGGAGAGCGGCGGAGATGGTGAGAAACAAAAGGCTCATCCTTCTCGCGATCGACAAAGGAGGTGTCGGAAAATCCTTCTTCTGCGTGCGCCTCATCGAGTGGTTCCAGCAGGAGCACCGGCCGTTTGTGGCGTTTGACCCGGATTACAACAACAGCACGCTGACCCGCTTCTACAAGGAGTCTCACTTTCTCAATATCGGCCATAGCGAGAACCTCGACCTCATCGTTGAGGCGCTGGATGCCAGCGACGTTGTTCTTGTCGACGGCGTCGGTGCCCAGCAGCGGATCTTTTTGGATTGGATGGAGGAAACCGACCTCCTGCGCGTCAAGAAGAGCCTCGGCCTTTCCGTCACGCTCGTCCTTATCATCGAGGAGGACAAGGATACCGTCTTCCAAGCGGGCGATGTCGTCCGCCGGGTCGGCAGCGAGGCAGACTGGCTGGTTGTTAAGAACTACAAGCAGAGCCAGAACCTCCGGATCTACCAGAACAGCCGCGCCCGCGAAGAGCTTCTGCGCGTCGGTGCGTGCGAAATCGATCTGCCCAAACTCCCGGAACACCTCACCTCGATCCTCCAGATGAACTCCTGGACGATTCCTCAAGCCCTTGATTCCCAAAGCCTGAACCTTCTCGACCGCCAGCGGCTGGTCGAATACAGCAGGACAGTCAACCGTCAACTGAGCGCCGTACACCCTATTCTTCTTCCATGAACGACAATCCCGAGATTCGCGCGAAAGTGCTGGAGTGGCAGCGCCGCCACAACATTCAGGACAACGATCCTGCACTCGCTCTTATCGAGCTGCTCGATATCTACTACCGCAAGCCGTTGGAAGGACAGGCCGCCGCTGCGCCAGAGCTGAGCCCGGCCGCTCTCCAGACAGCCTTGCAGCCGGCAATCGACCGTCTCTCCGCCCAGGTGCGGGATCTGGCGGGCACGGCGCACGCCGGAGGTCCTTCCCTGTCGGCGGATGCGATTACGGAGTCACTCCGTGCGCCGCTCCAAGCCGAGCTGTCCCGTCTGACGGCCGATCTCAAAGATGCGGCCCGCCAGCCGCCGGTCGCCGTTTCGTCGGAGGCCCTCGCCGAGGCCATCAAGGTGTCGCTCCTGCCTTCGATCGACCGGGTGACTTTCCAGGTCCAGGAACTCCAGAAGCGTCTGGAGACCTCGGGCCTTCAAGAGACCGCAACGAAAATCGAAACCTTTAACGAGAACATCGAATTCTGCACCAAGAAGCTCGATGTCGTGAAGAAGGAGTCCGACGCGCTGGTGGTGAAGCTCGAAAAGGCCAGCGCCGAGATTAAACCGATCACGCGCGGAGCTGTCGTCATGCTGATGGCCGTCACCGGTCTGATCGGCTACGTGCTCGCCTACATTCTCCGGTGAACTTCTTTCGCACAGCCGGGCGGTGGCGATCCTGCCCAAGGTGGTTCCGCCCCTTCCGATGAGTGGAACCGCCCAGACCCCCGGCGAGGCGGCCCGTTCCTACCTGCCCGTTTTTGCTGCCGTTGCCTTCGTCGCGATCATCGTCGCGGCGGCATCGGGCATCACGACACGGACGCAGATCTCCGTGGGGACGGTGGCGCTGGTGGCGTTTCTCCTGTTGAGGAATTTCAACACGCACGAGACGGTCCGCGTGATTTTCCTGACGATCGCTGCCTTTCTCTCCGTTGACTACTTCTACTGGCGAACGTTCAGCACGCTGACCTATCACGATCCGGTCAGCTTCTTTTTCGCGCTCGTTCTCTATTTTGCCGAGCTCTACGGCTTCATCGTTTACATTCTGAGCATCTTCGTGAACATCGATCCGCTCGACCGGAAACCGGTGCCGCTCCCTGCGGATGACGCGGCGTGCCCGACGGTCGATGTTCTCATCCCGACCTACAACGAGGAGCCCGACCTCCTCGAGGTCACATTGCTTTCGGCGTTGGAAATGGATTACCCGAAGGACCGGCTGAAAGTTTACCTCCTCGACGACGGCGGCACCGACCAGCGTTGCAACGCGGAGGATCCGGAACTGGCGGCGGCCTCCAGACATCGCCGCACCGAGCTCAAGGCGCTCTGCGAGCGCTGGGGCGCGCATTACATCACCCGCGCGAGGAACATTGGATCCAAGGCGGGCAACATTAACAACGGCCTCGAGTTCAGCGAAGGCGAGCTGGTGGTCATCTTCGACGCGGACCACGCGCCGACGAAGGATTTTCTCCGTAATACCGTGGGATGGTTTCTCAAGGATCCGAAAATGTTTCTGGTTCAGACGCCGCACTTCTTCGTGAACCCCGACCCGATCGAAAAGAACCTTCAGACGTTCCAGGTGATGCCCGGCGAGAACGAGATGTTCTACAAGGAGATCCAGCGCGGGCTGGATTATTGGAACTCGGCCTTTTTCTGCGGCTCGGCGGCCGTGCTCCGCCGCACCTGTCTCAAAGAAACCGGCGGCATTTCGGGCGACACGATCACAGAGGACGCCGAGACGGCCCTCACCCTCCACGCGCGCGGCTACAACAGCGCCTACATCGGCCGTCCGATGGTCGCCGGGCTCTCTCCCGAAACGCTCACGAGCTTCATTGGTCAGCGCATCCGCTGGGCGCAGGGGATGATCCAGATCTTCCTCCTCAAAAACCCCCTCCTCATCCCCGGGCTCTCGCTGCCGCAGCGGCTCTGCTATTTCAGCAGCTGCTTCTTCTGGTTTTTTGCCTATGCACGCGTCGTATTCATCCTCGCGCCGCTCTGCTTCCTGCTCTTCGGCCTGAAGATCTATGATGCGAATTTTATCGATTTCGCGGCGTTTGCGGTACCGCACCTGCTCGCGGTCTTTATGGTCTCGGACTTCCTGTTTGGCAAAGTGCGCTGGTCGTTCGTTTCCGAGCTCTATGAGTTGATGCAGTCGGTCTACACGCTGCCGGCGATCTGCAAGGTGTTCCTGAACCCCCGCGCGCCGACGTTCAAAGTGACAGCGAAAGGCGAGACGCTCGGGGAGGATTACATCAGCCCGCTGGCCAAGCCGTTTTACATTTTCCTCATTCTCAATACCATCGCTCTGGTCTTCGGCGCGTCCCGGCTTTTCCTCACGCCCGAGGATGCCTTCCCCACTGCGATCACGATGCTCTGGGCGACGTTCAATATCTTCATTCTCCTGGCGGCCATGGGCACGCTCTTCGAGCGGCGGCAGCGCCGCGCCACACCGCGCATGCCGGCATCGATCGTCGCGAAGGTGCGGGTCGGTGCGAAGTCCTACGACGCTGAGATCCGTGACCTGTCCAATCACGGATGCGGTCTGGTGATCGATCCGGTCTTTGAAAGTGTTTTTACGGATGGCCTTCCGGTGGAGCTGACGGTGCCGGGAGATCCGCGTTTCGAAGCCGGCGGCCTGCACCTCAAGGTCCGGAACTCCCGTCGCGAGATCGGCGCGCTTCTCGTGGGCCTGCAGTTTGAACACCAGTCGCTGGACGAGATGAAACGGAAGGTCTCGCTGGTCAACGGCAGCAGCGAACGGTGGATGGATTTCCAGGCAAGCCGCGAAAAGCGCCTCGGCGTCGTTCGCAGCGGACTTTTTCTGCTCGCCCTCGGCGTGCGTTTTTCGCTTCAACATTTCGGCCACGTGATGCTGGCCGCCAATTCCCGCCGGTCCGTCAAACCCCAGCCAGCCCATACCTAAGCCCAGCCCGACTCCACGATGAAAAACAAACCCGCTGTCCACCCAGCCGCCCGCCCCGCCGCATGGCTTCTGCTTTTGATCGGCCTCACGCTCCCGCTCGCCGCCCAGACGCGCCAGCCGGCCACCCCGCCGGTGGTTCCGGCAGTTCCCCAATCCGCCGCTGCGACGGCCGATGCCACAGCCGCGACGGCGGCTCCGACGGTTGGTCGTCAAGAGACCTTCCGCATGCCGCTGCGCCGCCTCATCCCTCTCGAGGCGCCGATCATGCTGCGCAATGCGAGCAGCACCTATACGGTGTTCGTCCCGCAGAGCGCGCGCTTCCAGGCCAAGGCCTACAATCTGCGGCTCAAGTTCACGAATTCCATCGCGCTCATCACCGAACGCTCGGTCCTGCGTGTGGTGATGAACGACATCATCGTCGCGCAGTTCCCGCTCGACCGTACGAAGCCCTTCAACGAAGTCGACATCGACGTCCCGCTCTCGCTGGTCAAGGTCGGGTTCAACCGGCTCCAGTTCGTCGTCGCCCAGCACTACACCTACCGCTGCGAGGATCCTTCGGCTCCCGAACTCTACACCGAGATCGATCCCGACCGTTCCTTCCTCAGCACCACCGGCGAGTGGAAAGCCGTGCCGGAGCGCCTGTCCTTCCTCCGCTGGTGGGTTGATGAGAAGCTCTGGGCGCCCTACCGCTTCAATGTCTGCATCCCTGCCTCGGGTGGTTCGCTCGACGACCTGCACCTCACTTGGGGCTCGATCGTCACACAGGGCATCGCGCTGGCTTTGAACAACCAGCCCTTCCGCGTCCAGACGGCCAGCGCCCTCCGCCCGGGCATGGACAACATCGTGATCGGCACGATGAACGAGCTCTCCGCCTACCTGACGGCGACCGAGATCGCCTCGATCAATGGCAGCTTTCTTGCCATCAAGTCGCTCCCGGGGGATCCCGCGCATTGCATGATCATCGTCAGCGGACGGAGCGATCAGGAGGTTGGTCAGACCGCCGTTGCTTTGGGCCTTGTCAACTTCCCGCTACCGGATTCCAAATACGCGATCATCGACCAGATGACCCTCCCGGGGTCCGACACCCACATCCGCAATGCTCCCGTCTCGGTGCCGGGCGTCTACAGCTTCCGCCAGTTCGGATTTAAAACCGAAACCGTCAAAGGCTGGAATACCGGAAGTTTCCGTCTGAAGGTCCACATGCCCGGTGACATCTCCCGTGACGATCCGGGCAATGCCGAGCTCCGGCTGCACTTCGTCTACGGCGCGGGCCTGAGGAAGGATTCCGTCCTCAACGTCTTCATCAACCAGCAGTTCCAGACGGCGATCCGGCTCAAGGATCTCGACGGCGCGCTCCACTCCGACCACCGCCTCTACCTGCCCATGCAGGCCTTTCAGCCCGGTTTGAACGAGATCGAGATCGCGCCGCGCATGGTGCCGCTGGTCACCAATGAGTGCGAGCTCCTGCAGGATGAAAACCTGCAAACCACCCTTTACGAGGACTCGGAGTTCGTGTTTCCGAAGGCCGTGCGCAAGGCGCGGCTGCCGAATCTCGGCCTCTTCTCGCAGACCGCCTTTCCGTTCTCGGCGCCTCCCGACGGCAGCGAGACGGCTGTCCTCGTCGCCGGTCGTGATCCCGAGACGGCCACGGCAGCATGGACGTTGCTCGGCAAGATGGCGCAGATCTCCGGCGCCCTGCTCCACCGTGCGGAGATCTCCTCCACGCTGCCGAAGAGCAGCAAAAGCCTCATCGTGATGGGACCGCGCGACAGCATCCCGCCGGAGATCCTTGCCAAGGCGCCGGTTTCTCCGCTTGAGACCGGACGCATGCGGTATCTCGTGAGCACGAGCCCGAAGCCCGAGAAATATGCCGCATCGCCGGTGGAAGAGTTTGTGCAGAAAGTGCGCGGACTTCCCGTCGAGCGCACTGAGCCTGAGCCGCCCTCCACCGTTCCGATGAATCTGACCGCGGATCTTGTGGACGACGTGGTTGCTGTTCAGTACGAATCGCCGTTCCATGTCGGCTTGCCGGTCACGGTTGTTACCGCGGCGGATTCCACCCGCCTCGCTGCCGGCGTCAACGCTCTGCAGGAGCGCGAAGTCTGGAACGGCCTCGCCGGCGACATCGCCGTGTGGACGACCCAGCCCGATTCGCTCGCCGTGGCGAAGGTCGGACCGGAGTTCATCTACAAGACGACCAATATTGTCTCGCGTGTGGCCAACCGTCTCGACCGTCAGCCCTGGTTCTTTGCGTTCATCATCGTCGTGATTCTTATCCTGCTCGGCATCGGCGTTCGCGCCGTGCTCCGCAAGCGGGAGAACCGAGAAAGCTGACGCGGCATGAGGCGACCGCTCCCGCTCGCAGCGATCCTTGCCCTTCTCGCCGCGGTGGCGGCGGTGGCCTTCTGGATCCGCGTGGAGAGCGATCCCTACCGGCTTCCGGGTGCGGACTGGCGGGTCTTCAAAGCCCGCTTTGTCGCTCCGGACGGTCGCGTCATCGATACCGGCAACGGCGGCATCACCCACAGCGAGGGGCAGGGTTATGGCATGCTCCTCGCCGAGGCGTTCCGGGACCGGAGAACATTCGACCGGATCTGGGAGTGGACGCGCCGTAATCTTCAGACCCGGCCGGATGACAGGCTCCTTTCGTGGCTCTGGAAGCCCGCCGCCGACGGGAGCGGTGCCGTGGCGGATCCGAATAACGCCAGTGACGGGGAAATCCTGGTCGCTTGGGCGCTTTTGAAGGCCTTCGACCGGTGGGGAGATTATGCCTACCAGCAGGCGGCCGTTGAGATCCTCGCCGATGTCCGCCGGCTGCTGGTCGTGGAGACGCCGGACCGCCTGGCGCTCCTCCCGGGCCTGCACGGATTCAACAAAAACGGCCAACTCCTCCTCAACCCCTCCTACTATGTTTTCCCTGCGTTCCGCAGCTTTGAGAAAAAGCTTCCGGGAGCCGGTTGGGGAGCGCTGGCAGATGCCGGCCACCGCCTTTTGGAAGAAGCCCGCTTCGGCCGGTGGAGCCTCAATCCCGATTGGGTCACGGATGTTCCCCCGCTCACGCTCAAGAGCCAGTTTCCGCCTGATTTCGGCTACAATGCCATCCGCATCCCATTGCATGTGGCGTGGGAGGATCCGGCCTCCGAATTGCTCGGACCCTGCGCAAAGTTCTGGCGTGCCTTCGACGATTTGTCCAAGATGCCCGCCACGGTGAATCTTGAGACGAATGCCCTCAGCTCTGATCCGGCCCTCCCCGGGATGCAAGCGATTGCGCGTTTCGCGATTGCTGCTGCCGATGGCAGACGGCTCACCGTTCGGGACATCCCGGCGGTTGATCAGGAGGAACCCTACTACTCGGCCAGCTTGAAGCTGTTGACCAAGGTCGCGATTCGCGAAGCCATGGGAGGAAAGAATTGAGAGCTGTTGCTGCCATGGTCCTGCTGGCCTTTGCCTCGCCGGCGATCGCCCAGGTCTCCGAGCAGGTCGAGTCGATCGGTCTTCCGAATGACGGTGCCGGCGCGGTGCCAACACCGACGCCGTCGCTTTTCGTTCCGGTGGTTCCCGGCCGCATTCCCCCCGCGCCGCCGGCCCCCGTCGCTCCACCGACCCAGCAGTCCCCGCTCTTCCTGCCGCCGGACATTCCGGCGCCGGCGATTCAGGCCACTCCGGTCACAAATGACTTTATAACTCCCGACAGCGGACCCTCGATCGCACCGACGCCCGCGCCGGTCAAGCGCACGGCCCCCGTCGAGCCGGCGCGCTCTCCCAAGCCGGCTCCCGCTCCTGCAGCCTCCACCGGTTCGTCCGCCCCGGCCACTCAGGCGCAGGTGAGCAGCTGGGTCTCGCAGGCCACGGAGAAGCAGGATGCCAACCTCGCCAATAAAGCCGGCTGGGCCTACTACAGCCGTAACGAATTTTCCTCCGCCGGCATGTGGTTCAACCAGGCGCTCGAGTGGAACCCCAGCCTTGGCGAGGCGGCCTACGGTCTCGCGCTTGCGAAGTTCCGCGAAGGCGATCTGGCCAGCGCCGAGGCGATCGTGAACTACCGGGGCGACAGCTACCCGAAGATGAAGGTGCTCAAGGGTGATATTGCTTCGCGGCGTTCCGTCGAGGCCTACGAGTCGAAAAACTACGCGCGCAGCCGCGACCTCATGCTGCAAGCCTCGCAATACCGCTCCCTGAGCCGCAATGAGCAGACCATCCTCGCGTGGGATTACTATTACACGAAGGACTACGACAGTGCGGCCAAGCTCTTTGAGAAGCTCTACCGCGCCTCGCCGAGCGAAAACACCGCACAGGGCCTCTACGCCTCCCTCGCCAAAACAAAATCCTACGACCGCGTGGACACGATCGGCGATCAGGTCAAAGGCGGTCCGCTCAAGCGCATGTATGGCACGTCCGAGGCACGCCGTTACTTCGCGGCCAACCTCTTTGTGGCCTCCGCCGGTGCTGGTGGCGAAAAAATCTACCCGGTGCTGGAAAACTACACCACACCCAGCGTTGCCGCCGGCTTCCTCTTCTCCGGGAAATCCGGCACCGAGGGTGAGGGCAAGCTGAACATGGCGGCCATCCCGGTCGTCTCCGGCCGTATCTACCCGTCGAACAAAACGATGCTCACGGCGCAGATCTCCCGCATCACGCTGAACTCCGGTGACCTCCCCGATGGGGCCGTCGTGGGCCAGTACCCGAGAGAATTCCGCAACTACTCCGTCACGCCCACCACCTCCTACAACAACCTCTACGACTTCTCGGTCCGCTTCGAGTATCAGGACTGGATCAGTTGGTATGCCACGTTCGGCATCACGCCATCGGGCGGCCCGCTCAATGCCAAACCGATCGGCAACATCGGCCTCATCTACCGCACCGAGAAGGGCTATGTGCAGGGAGAGATCTACTCCCGGGCCATCAAGGACAGCATCCTTTCCTACATCGGCATGGAAGACCCCTACACCGGCAAGGATTGGGGCGGCGTGACGGAATCCGGCGCCAGCGCCCAGGTCTTTTGGAGCATCGCGCCGAAGTGGACCATCTTCGTCAAAGGTAGCTACGGCGTCCTCGACGGAACCGATGTCGAGCAGAATACCCGCCTCGCCGGCACCGCCGCCCTCGCTTACGAATTTGAGGTCAAGAACTTCGAATACATCACCGTCGGTGTTGCCGGATCCTACGAGAGTTTCGACAACAACCAGAACCACTTCACCTACGGAAACGGTGGCTATTTCAGTCCGGAGTATCTGGCGCAAATCATGATCCAGGGCCAGTACCTCACGCAGGAGGGCCGCCGCTGGATTTCTGCCGGCACGCTCGGCTTGGGTGTCCAAAACAACCGCCAGGCCGCATCGGATTACTTCCCTCTCAATCCCGATGGCCGGATGTTTGAGGCCGAGGAATCCACCACCGCCATCGGCTTGATCTCCGCCCAGGGCGGCTACCTGATTTCCCCGCAATGGATGATCGGCGGCGAGTTGGGATACGCGGTGACGGCGGATTACAACGAAGGCTCCATCGCCCTCTACGTGCGCTATTTCTTCGAGCCACGGAACGGACTCCTCCGGACGGATCTCGGGCTCGACCGGCCCTGAGCCCGTGCCCGCTTCTTAGCGCTTCTGCTGTGGTCTCGGAGGGAGATTTCCCGCTTCGCGGAACGT
>CAZSMN010000111.1:0-10980 GCA_964607615.1 uncultured Chthoniobacterales bacterium
CACGCCATGAAACTCATCCGCTTCATCACAACCGGCTCGTCGGACGCTTGTTTCGGCGTTGTCATACAAGACCACGCCGTTTCCTTTGCCGCGCTGCAAAGCAAGTCAGGCAAAGCCTCGCCTTATCTCGCCGACAGCCGTTCCTACCTCGCCCATCTGCCCGACAGCGAGCACGCGGCCCGGGAATTGCTCGCGTGGGGCGAGCAGCACTTTGCTGAACTCGCGGCGGACGAGCGGCCATCGCTCGACGCGGTCCGGTTGCTGGCCCCCGTGGAGGTCGCAGCCCTGTTCGACTTCGGCCTCACCCCGCGCCATCTCAAGAACTCGGCGGACGTCCTCATGAAATATGAGAAGGACAACCCGCAGACAGCTCCCCTGCTTCAGACCTTTGCCAAGGCGGTCATGAGCCCGAAACCCAAGGCGTCGCCGGAACTGCCGGAAGCTCTCTCGTATTACAAGTGCAACATGAACTCCATCGTCGGCGATGGGGAGACCGTGCCGTGGCCTGCTTACACCTCGCGGCTCGACGTCGAGCCCGAGCTGGCCGTCGTCTACGGCAACGACAAGCAGCCCGTAGCGGGCTTCTGCATTTTTAACGACATCTCGGCCCGAGACGTGCAGGCAACGGAATTCGTCGGTGGATTCTGCCTGACGAAGGACATGGCCAATGGCAACCAGCTCGGCCCCTATCTCGTCACGCCCGACGAGATCGGCGATCCCTACAACCTTAAGGTGCAGGTTTTGGTGGACGGTCAGATCAAATACGAAGGCTCCACCTCGGAGATCAGCCATAAGGCGGAGGATGTGTTTGCTTGGTTGAGCTTCATCGGCCCGATTAAATCCGGCTCCATGATGGGCTTCGGCACGATTCCCGACTGCACCGGCTGCGACCACGACAACTTCATCGACCCCGGCGCGGAGATCGAGGTCCGCATCGAAAGTCTCGGCGCGCTCCGTTGCCGCTTCGCCGAGCCGGCGGGCAAACTCCTGCCGAGCCGCTGGCCGGTGCGCGAGCCGTTGAAAAAATACCAAGGATAAGCTCCTCGCTCTGCTGAGCCCGATGAAAAAGTTTGCGGCATCCCAAAGGCGTCTCGCGGCACTCGTCGTGGCCGGAGCAGCCTTGGTTTGCCCGGTGTCCGCCGCCGAAAGGGCGGATATCACGCTTGCCCACGAAGGCGGCAAACAACCGCTCACCACCACACCGGTCGTGGGAACACCGGAGCGAAAAGGCTCTCCTGCTCGCCCTTGCTGAGATGTATGTCCAAGGCGTCTCCACCAGGAAAGTCACCAAAATCGTCGAGGAACTCTACAGGCATTCCGTCAGTTCCACTCAAGTCAGCACCTGCGCCGCCAAGCTCGACGTCGAACTTCAATCCTGACGCGATCAGCCGTTGGGAAGCTGCCCCCATCTGATCCTGGACGCCAGATACGAAAAGGTCCGCCAGGGGGGCCAGCTCTTGGACTGCGCCGTCCTCATCGCCATCGGAATCGGCCCCGATGGAAAGCGATCCGTCCTCGGCGTCAGCGCCGCTCTCAGTGAAGCGGAGGTCCACTGGCGTTCCTTCCTCGCCTCTCTCCAAGCCCGAGGCCTTCACGGTCTCACCTTCATCGTCAGCGATGCCCATTGCGGGCTCTCTGCCGCCCGTGCTGCCGTCTTCCCCTCCGTCCCTTGGCAACGCTGCCAGTTCCATCTCCAGCAAAACGCCCAGGCTTACGTCCCCCGTCTCGACATGAGCGCCAGCGTGGCGACCGACATCCGTTCCATCTTCAACTGCTCGGATCTCGCTTCCGCCCAAGCACGCCTCAAAACCCTCGTGCAATCCTACTCCCAGTCGGCCCCCAAACTTGCCGTCTGGATGGGGGAGAATATCCCCCAAGGCCTCGCCGTCTTCTCCCTCCCCGCTACCCACCAGCGCCGCCTGCGCACAAGCAACGCCATCGAACACGTCAATCAGGAACTCAAACGCAGAACCCGCGTAGCCTCCCTCTTTCCAAACGAGGCCTCCCTCCTCCGTCTCATCTCCGCTCTCCTCTGCGAAATCAGCGAGGAGTGGCTCACCGGCAAAATCTACCTCAACATGAATCCTGCTAAGCCGCCCCAAAACTAAATCTCAACTTTTACAAAATAAAAATTGCGCCGCTTCGATAGCAGCATTGGTGAGCCGTGTTTCGAGGCAGGCAAGAATCTCGTGAAGGTGTTCTTTGAGAGTCCGCAAGAGTTTTCGGAAGGGTTCCAGGCGACTTCGATCCGCCCAGCCCAGCCACCATTGGATCGACGATAGATCTCAGTCTTTGAGCACATACTCGAGGCTGTCGCAGAAGGCGATCGCCCGCGCCGGGTCCGGATAGGAGGACGCTACGTGGCGTCGCCGGGCGAGTGGCACCGCAGAGCGGGCTTATTCGTTGCCCCGAGAGCAATATCCCGCCCACATCACCAACTTGTGCCATAGCATCAACCTCTACTCCGCTGTTGCGACTCGTGAGGACTGTTTCACGATGACAGGAGCGTCTTGAAAACAAGCGCCATCGGCTCCATACGGCAGCGAATCAGCACCGCGGCTGCGAAATAGAGGCTTCGCAGACTCAAGAACGTTTCCATGCAGCCCGTTGACCAACGATCAGATCGAGACTTGCTCCACCAATGGCCAACGTAGAGCGCCTTACAACGGCGGAATCGATCGGCGTTCGCAAAAGCGGGTCAAAGCCGTTCGCATGGTGGGGCGATGCCTCGCCATGCGGCGTAGTCACGCGGCTTGGTCCGGTCTAGGTTAGCGTCCTAATGAGTTACGAAAGAATTGACAGAGCTGTGTTGCAGAGGAATCCAAGCGGACCTGTTTTGACTGCAGAGGATTTTCAAAGCCAATTGGGAATCCGGATGCGTGCGGTTTACAATTCCGCGGCGGTGAAGACAGGGGACAATGCCTACGTAATGATCTGTCGGGTCAACCAATTGAACCATCGGACGCTGATCTGGGGCGCCGACAGTCGGGACGGGGTGGCTTGGAAATTACGTCCGGAACCGTTCGTTTTGCCGGATGACGATTTGTGGAAGAGCGTGACCCGTTCGGTCTGCTACGATCCGAGGATCACGTGGATAGACGGGGAATACAAGGTGCTGCTGGCCTGCGAAGGGGACCAGAACTGCCGAGTGGCCATGTTCCGGTCGCCCGATCTGCAGCGGTTGGAATTCGTGAACTACATCAATGCTCCGGACAACCGGAACATGGTGATCTTCCCGGAGAAATCGGCCGATGGGCGCTACATGCGGCTTGAGAGACCAAGCATTCCTGCTCAAGGCGGGAAAGGAAGTATCTGGCTGAGCCATTCGCCGGATCTGATCCACTGGGGGGATTCCTACGAGGTCCTGAAAACCGCGGAGCTTTGGAATTTCGCGATCAGCGGCCTGGGACCATCGACCGTTCCTCTTCGGATCGACGAGGGTTGGCTGATCCTATTCCATGCCATCATGAACAACTGCACCACGCGCGAATACAGCATCGGCGCGGCGATTCTTGACGCGGAGCGCCCGTGGATGATTCGGCATCTGGCGAAGCATCCGATCCTCTCGCCAGAGGCTGACTACGAAATGCGCGGGCTGGTCGAACATGTCTGCTTCCCCTGCTCGAAGATTCTCGAGCCCGATGGAAGCGTGAAGGTCTACTATGGCGGCGCGGATACGGTGCAATGTCTGGCGACCGGGCGTTTGGAGGACATTATATATGCCTGCAAGCACTGGTGAACGGGGGCAAATCACCAGGTTTTTGAGTTAAAGCAGCAGGGGACATCAACCCTCACCTGCGCAGTCGCCAAAACAGCCTGAATGGTATCCCACCGCACTGTTTGGACTTTTATTTTCGAGGCTTATTAACCCGGCAATCTAATGGAATGAATAATGGCGCGGCGATTGCTGTCTGTTTCGCATGAAAGAAGACGCCCGTTCGTTAGATCAGAAAGCCCAAGCCTTGCTCCGTCGGAGAGCCGACGCGATGACTCGTCAGCGTAAGAGTCGTCAGGAGATCGCCGATGCGCTCGGGGTGCATATCCGAACGGTTGACCGCTGGAGATCAGAGCGCAAGAAGCGAGGGGCGCGGGCGCTTGCCCCGCGCAAGCGCGGTCGTAGCGTGGGGACAGATCGGCAACTCACCTCCGAACAAGAGCAAGCAATCCAAAAGAAGATCGCGGAAAAAACCCCGGATCAACTCAAGCTGGCTTTCGCCCTGTGGACGCGGAAGGCCGTCTGCGAACTCCTTTTCAAGGACTACGGCATCAGGATGCCGGTGCGCACATGTGGAGAGTATCTCAAGCGCTGGGGCTACACTCCGCAGAAGCCCGCCCGTCGCGCCTACGAGCAGAACCCCAAGGCTGTCAGAGAGTGGATGGAGAAGACCTATCCGGGAATCGCCCTTCAGGCCAAGCAAGAGGGGGCCGAGATTCACTGGGGAGATGAGACGGGGGTTCGCAGCGACTGTCAGCACGGGCGCTGCTATGCCCCGAAGGGAAAAACACCGGTGGTTCGTTTGCGCGGCCAGCGCTTTTCCACCAACATGATTTCCAGTGTCACCAACCAAGGCAAAGTGCGCTGGATGATCTACCGCGACACGCTCAACAGCGAGGTCTTCATCCGTTTTCTGGATCGCCTGGCCAGAGATTCGGGCCGCAAGGTGATTCTGATCGTGGACAACCTGCGGGTTCATCACAGTGCTCCAGTCAAAGAGTGGCTGGCTCAAAACACCCACCGCATCGAATTGAAGTATCTTCCTTCCTACAGCCCGGAGCGCAATCCTGACGAATATCTCAACGGCGATTTGAAGGGCGCCCTGGGGCGCATGCCTCCGCCAGCCAGCCGCGAACAACTTGAGGCCAACCTCAAAGTCCAGATGCGCCGCCTGAATAAGTCTCCAAAGCACGTCACCTCCTACTTTGACAACCAATACGTCACCTATGCCAAGGCCGCATGATTGCTACATGTTAAGTTGCCGAAGTAATACATGTTAAGTTGCCGAAGTAATATGTGGCGCAAGATATAAAAGAAAACGCCCCGGTCGGGATGGCTGCACGCGAACTGAACGTCTATTTTTCAACGGACGCCCTCCAGCATGATGTTCTATCAGAAATTTCCATGGGTCTTCTTTTGCACGGTGCTGACTGTTGTATCCCTGCACGCAATCTTTCTGAGTGCATCCCTCCACGCGGAGACTCATCCCCGTTTGCTGATTGGACCGGATGATGTGCCCGGCCTCCGTGAAAAGGTGAAGCGGCCACCATTTCAAGAAATGCTGGAACGCATGAAGTCCGAGGCAGAACGGGATAGCGATATCACATCAGCGCCTGCGGACCCCGCGAAACACAGTCATGTGATTGCCGCTCGAAACGCATTTCTCTATCTTTTTACAGGGGAGGACGCCTACGCCGCGCAGGCCCGGCGCAGCATGGAAACCGTGCTTTCTCTTCCTGAATGGGCGAATCCCGGCATCAAGGGACTCCGGCTGTATGGCGATGCGGTTTATGCGTCGCTTGCGTATGACCTTTGTTACGGTGCTCCATCCTGGGATGCCACCTTCTCTGCTCACGTGTCGAAAGAACTCCTCCGTCAGCACGAGGTGATTTTTTCGAATGGAGGCAAGGAGCAAAATTCCAGCCCGGCTTCCAACTGGCAGGGTCTGCGCTGGTCCTCCGCTGGATTGAGCCTGCTCGCATCCGATGAACCGCAGGACCGTGCGCGTCTAAATACCTGCCGGGACCGCGTCGCGGCATTCATCAACGAGAATACCGGCCCGGATCCCCTCACGCGCGGCTGGAGCATCGAAGGGGTCGGCTACACTTATTATCCCATGGGCAACGGGGTTGTCCCCTTTGCCATGGCGGTGCAGCGGCTTGCACCGGACCTCGATCTCTCCCAACTGCCGGGCTATCGCATGATCCTCTGGACCGTCTATGCCGGGCTCCTCACGACAACCGCCGAGGGCGGACTCATGCGCCCGGATTTCGGGGATGATAACCCGCATGCCCGCGGCGAAGCCTGTTACGGGTTTGCCTTCGCAACGTGTCCGCCGGAACTTCTTCCCGGGCTCCGCTATTGGTATGATCGCACGGTCGGCACCAACGGCAACCGCTCGTTTGACAATGCCCGGTTTGGCATCGCTTCTTCGATTCTTTTTTATCCAGAAGACATTCCCGCAAAAGATCCCATGAGCATCCCTGCCTGGGTCGAGGCCTTTGTGGATACCAAGGGCAATGGAATGATGGTTTACCGGAACCGCTACCGCGACCGGGAGGACATCGCGGTCCAGATTTACGCCAAGCTCCGCGGCGACAAGGGCCATAACGGTCCCGATGCCCTCTCCTTCCGCATTGCCGGACGAGACACGCTCTGGGCGACCGGCGGCGGGCGGTATTCGGATTGGGGCACTCTCCACGAAGGTGAACCGGCCGGGGGCAAAAATGTTTACCGCCGATCCATGAACACCCTCTATCCCGGCGACCCGGCGGGGGATTTGAAGATTAATGCGAACCCGGGTCAAATCGTTGGTGAGCCGGTGATCCGTCCCGACGGCTCGGGCCACTGCGTGTTGCGCATCAAGGAGAATAACGTCGGCACATCGAACCACACCCGTCGGTTTATCACATCCTTCGACTCCGGAGCCGATGTGGCCTGCATCCTTTCCGACACCTCGGAGAATGGCACCTTCTGGCAATTGGCCACGCTCGGCACAAACCGCATCGAGACGTCCGGCGCAACATTTACCATCACCTCCCCGGCCGGGGATACCCTGCAGGGAACGGTGCTTCATCCCCCCGAGGCCACGCTGAAGACTTCCATGCGCGCGAGGGGATCTGACGCCTTTGGGGTCAAGGAAAATGCATGCATCACCGTAGAATCTCCCGATGGAGATTATCTCATCGCACTCACCATCGCAGCTCCCGGAAAGTCCCCCCCGTCCCCCTCCGCCACCGGGACCTGGAGTAATGTCCCGGACGGCGAAGTTCAGGTCGGCACAGCTCGTTTCAAAATCCAAGGCGACGCAATCGCCACCCAATAGAATCCCGATGAAATTCATAGCTCTCTCCGCGCTGGCGATGCTTGCGCTTTGCACAATCCAGGCACAAACACCCTCCGTTGAAGCGCCTGCCTCGCTGGTTTCCAAGGATGAAAAGGGACGCCTCGTGCCGAAGCCACAAAATGTCGAACCTTCGCTCCAAAATCCCATCCTCAGCCCGGAATGGCTGGAAGGGTATCGGGACCGCGCCGACTTGATTCTGCGCACGTCCCTGACCCAGCAGTTCAAATACAATTCCTATTTTGAAAATGAAAAATACGCCCTCGGCCACGCCATGGCACGTGTGCTCGCTGGGGATATGACGACCGCGCTGGCGAAGCTCAGCGAACCCGATGCCAACGCAAAAGACTGGAACAGCATCACCGCCGGCATTGATTATTACGCATGCTTCACGATCAAGCACCAACCGCGCAAATACTTCTTTTTCGGCGCAGTGCTTCCGCCGGATTACCTCGCACAAATGAAAGAGGGGGCGAGGCTATGGGCAGAGAAAGATCCACTCGGTCGCCCGAACCCTGCTTTCGTCGGGAAAAAGGAAGGGTGGGATCCGACAGCAAAAAACTCATGGGTGGACGGGCGCACGACCGACAATCTGACCATGATGCGGAACTCTGCAGTTTACCTGATGGCAGAGGAGTCAGGTAGTTCTGAGGTCGCCGGGACTTACGCAAGGAAACTACGACGGTTTGCCGCAGCGATCTATCGGGCTGGCAATGGGGAGTGGGACTCGGAGAACTACCTTGGCCACACGATCACCCCGCTTTTGAATGTCTATGATTTCGCAAAAGACAGAGAACTCCGCGGAACGGCCAAAGCGATGCTCGACTGGTTCTTTGCCGCAGCCGCAGTCAAATATTTCGATGGAGGAGCCAATGGTCCGAACGCGCGCGATTACAACCACGTACAACCCTTCGGAGGCAGTCTTGCCGAGATGGCCTGGATTTACTTCGGAGCGCCACAGTCACCGACTGTTTTTGAATACGACATCGTGCATGCGATCACCAGCGGTTACACTCCTCCCCCAGCCGTGATCAACCTCGGGACGAATCAATTCGAACGGCCGCGTGAACTCCTCAACAGCAAACCTCCCTACCACGAGCCTCAGGCCGGAGACTGGACGAAGCCAGCCGCTTATCACGAAACCTACTTTATTGGTCAGACCTTTGAGTTTGGTTCGCTTGCTGAGGGAACAGCCACCGGACGGGGAGACATCAACGGGTTTAAAATACTAGCTCAGGATTCCGCACGGGGAGTGGCGGATATCCGGATCGCGCCGACAGATGACCCCGTCTTTGTGGGCTCAGCTCTCTACAAACCGGAAAAGATGCGTTTTAAAAACCGCGTCGCCCAATACCGCAACCTCGCCATGTGGCTGGCAAAAGGTGAAAAGGTGCCGTGGCGGATTACGTTACCCGACTCGGTGATTACCGAAGTTGTAGACGGCATCACATTTCTCAAAGGCGATAACACCTGGATGGCATTGATGCCTGTGAACATGCCTCCCTTTGCTGCAGATGCCGAGGCAAGCAAGCAAATCAAAAACCAGATGGTCAAGGAGACGAAAAACATAAGAATTCCGAATCCCGATGGCGGGAAACCGACCTACGAAAAGGAAACCACCATGGTCGAGAAGCCACGGTTTCCATCGCACAGCGCTCTCACCACGCAGTCGCTATCCGGGCCGTTCAGCGGCTTTGCCATCGAAATCGGCGAGGCTCCTGCCTTCGCCGACTACGCAACCTTTAAAAAGGCGATACTCGCAAAGGCGAAACTGGATGTCACCGGACTTGGTAGCGGCACGGTCGCATTTCGTGGTTCGGATGGCGCAACGATCAAAGCCCAGTGGGGTGACGATCTTGTCGACTTCAAGGTCTGGCGGAACGGTCAGCTGCACAACTGGGCGGAACATGGAAGTTTTGTCTATCGCGAAACCGGAAAGCTCGAGGATGGGCTCATCTTCCAGCGCCGGGGTGATGCCGGCGGAACTCTTACTATCAATGCCGGAGGCAGGAGTTTTGTTTCCACGGTTTCCACAGATGGGAGCGCCACCTTCGAAAACAGATAGCGTTTTCTCCCCAATGATTGACCAAATCCCGACGTCTGTAAGTCACGAACCGTACTTGATCGGGTTCAGTTGGTATCCTGAGATGTGGCCAGAGGAGGAGTGGTCGAAGGATATTGCGAGGATGAAGGAAGTTGGCATCGGGCTTGTGCGACTTTTTGAGTTCGCATGGCATCGCTGCGAACCGACGGAAGGGAATTACGATTTTGGTTGGGCGCACCGGGTGATGAATAAGCTCGAGTCCGCCGGTCTCCGGGTCATGATTGGAACGCCCACTGCCGCCCCACCCTCCTGGCTAACTTCGACCTACCCCGAAGTCCTGCAAACCGGGGCTGATGGCCTGCGTGCCAGCCATGGTCAACGCAAGCACTACTCGCACCACAGCGCAAAATACCGGGAACTCTGCGCAGGCATCGTGCGGCGGTTCGCAGAGGAATTTTCTTCGCATCAGGCCCTCTACGCCTGGCAGATCGATAATGAGATGGGCGGTGCGGATTTCAGCGCGGAGACGCGCGCCGACTTCGCCCGCTGGCTGAAGCGGCGGTTCGGGACCATCGAGGCCATGAACCAGGCCTGGGGACTCGAGTTTTGGAGTCAGGCCTATGAGCGATTCGATCAGGTGCCCATGCCGACGGCCACAGTTGGGTCGATCGAAGTGCCCGAGCGGGATCATCCGTCGCTCCTCATGGCCGTGGCGACTCACCGCAATGAGGCGTGGACAGATTTTATCCGCTCGCAGGCCGAAGTGATCCGCTCATTTTCGGACAAGCCGATCACGACGAACATGACGCCCGGCTTCGGCATGGACTGGTATGCCCACAACCGCTTGCTCGACCGTGCGGGCGTGAGCCTTTACCGCGATGTGTTGCATTACGATTGGAATGTCGAATTTTACGACAGGATGCGTGCCGAAAAGGATGCACCGTTCTGGCTCCTGGAGACAGCACCGAATTGGTCGGCGACGGGACGTGCATGGAACATCCATCATGATGCCGCAGGCCTGAAAGCGATGGCATGGCAATCGTTTTTCTGCGGCGGTTCGATGGCCCTCTTCTGGCAGTGGCGCGAGCATTGGGCCGGGCAGGAAATGCAGCATGGCGTGCTCGTTTCAGCCACCGGAAAATGGCGTCCGAACCGCGATGCCTTTGCCGGCCTTTGCAGGGATCTTGCCCGCGTTTCGCCATGGCTGAGCGCCCATCCGGCCCCTCGTGCCCGCGTTGCCATCGTGCAGAGCAATCAGGCGGCCTGGGCGTTCAGCATTGACCCGGGTGATGACGATATGGGCTACGAAGGCCGCTGGCGGGAGGATTTTTACCTGCCGCTCCTGCACCATCACATCTGGCGCGATGTCGTCTCCGACCTCGCCCCGATCGAGGGATACCAACTCGTGATTGTTCCGCATCTGCCTGTCGTTCCCACCGAACTGCGCAAAAGGCTCGCTGCTTTTGTCGCGGAGGGCGGACATGTGATCCTCGGCCCTTACACCGGGTATCGCACGGACGAGTTCACCGCTTTTCTCGACCGCGATTTTGGCGGCTTGGAAGACCTCTTTGGTGCGGAGAGCGCGCTGCGTTTCACCTCCCATTGGGTGGAAGAAAATGTCTCTGTGGAATTTGCAGATGGCATGTCGGCCCGCGCCCGTTCCTTTGCCGAAGCATGGGAACCGCGCGGAGCGGAGGTCGTGGCCCGCTACCGTGGCGGCTATGGCGACGGACTGCCCGCCATCGTTCGCCACCATGTCGGACAAGGCCAAATCACGGTTGTTGGCTGTCGTCTTGATCCTGCTGCCCGCTGGCAACTGACCCAATACCATCTCGACGTACTGGGCATCGCACCGCTCGCAACCGGCGACGCAGGGGT
>CAZSMN010000112.1:0-10965 GCA_964607615.1 uncultured Chthoniobacterales bacterium
TCCTTCAGCGGCAGATCGACCGCCACGACAGCCTCGGGGTGGGCCTCCAGCTTGGCAACCACGCGCTCGAGACACTCGGGCTGCCCGAACTGGATATCCGCGTCCAGCAGAAGCAACGCGTCGGCCTCCTTGCTGCTGAAGCCGTGCACAAAGTGGTTCCAGGCATTCGCCTTGCCAGCCGTGGCCACCTCGTTGACCTCAAAGACCGCCCGCGGGTATCTCGCAGCCACGGGCACGAGCGCCTCACGCGCACGAGCGGCCGTTGCGTCCCGGCATCCGTTGGGCACCACGTGAACGGCGACTTCGTGGTTTGCGTTTCCGAAAAGCGTTTGCTCCGCAAGCGAGGAGATCGTGGCCGCGATGTTCCGCTCCTCGTTGTAAGCCATGATGCCGATGGCGATTTTCATAAGGGGATGTCTCAGACTGACAGCCGCCGCTCCCTCCTGCAATACCGATTGCCCGACCGATGACCCCGCTTGTGCCCATCGTGATGTTCGGGATGATCCCGTTCGCGCTGAAGCTCTTCGAGCGCTACCCGGCGCGGATCGCCGCCGCGGCGGTCTTCATCATCGGATGGCTCTTCCTGCCGCAGGCGAAGTACGACATCCCCGTCCTTCCCGATTACGCGAAGACCAACGCCATGGGCATCGCCGTGCTGATCGGCATCCTCGCGAAAGATCCGAAGATCCTGAAGACGTTCCAGTTCAAGTGGATCGACTTCCCCATGCTCGCGTGGTGTCTTGCGCCCTTTTTCTCTTCGGTGAGCAACGGCCTCGGAGCCTGGGACGGCGGCTCGGCGGCGCTCGCCGTCGGTGTCGGCTGGGGGCTTCCTTACTTCATCGGCCGGCTCTACTTCGGATCGTTCGAGGCGCTCAAAGAACTCGCGATCGGAATGTTTATCGGCGGCCTCGTGGTCGCGCCGCTGGCCCTGCTGGAGATGGTCATCAGCCCGCAGCTCCACATCATGTTTTACGGATGGTACCCGCATGACTTCAGCCAGACGAAGCGCGGCGGTGGCTACCGGCCGTCGGTGTTCATGGCCCACGGACTGGAGCTTGCCATGTGGAATGCGGCGGCCGCCTTCATGGGATGGCAGCTTTATCTTCGCAAGGTGATCGAAAAAACAGTGCCCATTCTCAAGCTGCCCCTCCTCCCGTGCGTGATCGGCATCAGTCTGGTGCTCGTGCTTTCCCGATCCTCAGGTGCCCTTCTCCTCTTCCTCATGGCGGTCGGGCTGTTCCAGGTGAGTGTGATCCTGAAGACCAAAATCCCTCTCCTGCTGCTTTTGCTGCTTCCTGTACTTTACATGAACCTCCGCGCCACCGGCGCATGGGACGGACAGAATATGATCGAGGCTGCCGGCAAGATCACTGGCAATGAGGAGCGGGTGGGCTCGCTCGGGTTCCGGCTCTACAACGAAACCCTCCTTGTCGACAAAGCGATGCTCCGCCCGATCTTCGGATGGGCCGGCTACAACCGGTCTTTCGTAACCGACGAGCAGGGCCGCTACATCTCGGTCCCGGACGGTATGTGGATCCTCACCCTCGGCAAAAACGGGCTCTTCGGCCTGACCGCTCTCTCCGCCAGCATTCTGCTCGCGCCGATTCTGTTTTTTCTGGTCACTCCGGCGAAGCTTTTGCGCGAGCCCCTGGTCGCGCCGGCGGCCGCGTTTGCGACGTTTCTCGGCATCTTTATGGCGGACAATCTTCTCAACGCCATGTACAATCCCATCATGATGGTGGCGGCAGGCGGACTGTCGTCGCTCATCCTTGCCAAAGGCGCAATGAAACCGACTCCCACCGGCTCCCCAGCACTGCCGGTTCCCGCGTTGAAGCAGCCGGCCACCCGGGTGATCTGATATGGTCAAAGCCGAAACAAAAAAGCGCGCCTTGGCCGGCTCCGTGTGGACATTGTTCGGCTACGGCGGCGCTCAAATCATCCGTCTCGGCAGCAACCTGATCCTCGCGCACATGCTGTTCCCGGCGGCGTTCGGTGTCATGGCGCTCGTCACCGTCTTCATGCAGGGCCTGCAGATGTTCTCCGAGGTCGGTATCGGTCCGAGCATCATCCAGAACAAACGGGGAGACGATCCCGACTTTCTCAACACGGCGTGGACAATCCAGGTGATCCGCGGCTTCGTCCTCTGGCTCTTCACCTGCGCGCTGGCGTGGCCGGCGGCGATGTTTTTCGGACAGAACGATCCGCTCGCGAAGGAGCTCGTGTACATCCTGCCCGTCATCGGCTTGTCCTCCATCCTTGGCGGGTTCAACTCCACCGCGGTCTTCTCTCTCAACAGGCACCTCCGCATCGGCAAAGCCACGCTCCTCGAGCTGATCCCGCAAGCGATCTCCGTCGCAGCGATGATCCTCTGGGCATGGATCTTCCCGAGCGTCTGGGCCCTTGTGGCGGGATGGCTTGTTTACAGCATCGTCCGGCTGCCGATGAGCCACTGGCTCAACCGTCCGATGCGGAACCGCTTCCGCTGGGAAGCCGCCGCGGCACAGGATCTCCTCCGCTTCGGGAAATGGATCTTTCTTGGCACGATCGTCGCCTTCCTCTCCGGCAGTCTCGACCGCATCCTGCTCGGCCGTTTGCTCACGCTTGAGGAACTCGGCATCTACAGCATCGCGCTGACGTTTGCCCGCGTTGGCATCGAAGTCACCACGCGGCTGAGCCATACCGTCCTCTTCCCGATTCTCTCCCGAAGCCAGGACGATCCGGTCACGCTAGTCGGCCAGAGCCTGCGGGCGCGCGGCCTCATCCTCCTCGCCGGCGGGGCCCTGGTCTGCGGCTTTGCCATCTGCGCTCCGGCTTTCTTCCGGCTGCTCTACGATCCCCGCTACGCAGCCGCGGGAAATGTCGCCCAGTGGCTCTCGGTCCTTGTCTGGTTCACAATCGTCCTCTCGTCGATGGAGCGCGTTCCACTGGCGCTGGGACACCCGCGGGCGCTTTTCGTATCGAACCTGCTGACGACATCCGGCTACGCGCTCGCGATCCCGGCCTACTGGCGGGCCGGGCTCCCGGAGTTCATCCTTGGCATCGCAGCAGGCGCCATCGTCGCCCATTTTGTCCTGCTCCGCTGGATCCCTCTCCGCCGGATGGAAATGCTCCGCCAGACGGTTCTCTATACCGCGATCTTCGGTCTCTACGGAGGCGCTTCGGTTTTCTTCCTCCGCAATCTCTCCGGACGCGTCGAGGCCCACTGGGAGCTCATCGGTGCCGGGCTCGCCACTCTTCTGCCCTGTGCCGCTGCCGGGCTGCTGGCGCTGCGCCGCCTCAAGTCCATGCGCTGAGTCGTCCATGGCTTCCCACGCCGCTACTCCTTCCAAAGACCGGATCGCCTGGGCGGACTACGCCAAGGGCATCGGCATCATCCTTGTCGTCGTCGGCCACACTCTTCGCGGCTTTGAAGGCACTCCCATCCATGTCCCGGGCTGGCAGGCTGTCGATGCCTGGATCTACGCCTTCCATATGCCGTTGTTTTTCTTTCTGGCCGGGCTGTTCCTCGAGCCGTCCACGAAAGCCCCGCTCGGCGCGTTCGTGTCGGGCAAAATGCGCCGCATTCTCTGGCCTTATCTCGTCTGGTCACTCCTTCAGGAAGCCTTCCGAAATCTGGGTGGTGCCGATGCGCTAAGCGTCTCTCAGCTTTGGACGATCGCCTACAAGCCGGTCATGCAGTTCTGGTTTCTCTACGTCTTGTTTCTTCTTCTTGTGGCCTATGCCGTCTGGAGGAAGGCTGGAGCCCCGTGGCAGATCTTTGTGGCAGCAGCCTTCGGGCTCAATATCTCCCTTTCGTTCGGCGCAAACTATGGCCCGTGGGGCGTCGTCTACCAGACGCTCCTCAATGCGCCTTATCTTGCGTTGGGTATAGCTGCGGGATGCTGGAAGAATCGCCCGACGCTCGGCTCCCTTCCGACACGAACCCTCGTTGCGATCTGCATCGCAGGCTATGCTTTCATCGCTGCCCTTGTCGTGGCGGGCCTTCCCAAGGCCGCGGCCGTCCCGGTGGCCGCCCTCGGCATCGGCGCGAGCTCCTGCCTTGCGATGGTGCTCGCACGAACCTCCCGCTGCCGGTGGGTGGATGCCTTGGGCGTCCTGTCGCTTGAGATTTTTGTCGCGCATACGATTTTCTCGTCCGGTCTTCGTGAGATTCTCCTCCGCTGGAATATCACGGATCCTGCGTTACAAACCGCGGGCGGCATCGCAATCGGACTTATTGCTCCGGTCATCCTCAGCAAGCTTTGCCAGAGGCTTGGCCTCGGCATTGCCTTTGCCTTTCCATCGCCCCGTCGTGCTTAAGCGCCTGCTCCGTATTCCCACGCTGGTTTGTCTGCTTCTTATCGTGATCGCGGCCGCTGGCTTCGGACCTTTCCTTCTCGATTGGTTGGACCAAAGCTCGCGTCCGCGCCCGCGCCTCGGGATCAATCTCGCCGGTCCCGCCGATTGGAATACCGAGCTTCCGTTCGTCGACCTCATGCGTTTCTCAAGAGCCTGGACATCCCAAATGCGGGGCAAACCCTTCGGTAGCGGACCGGCACTGGAGCTTGATGAAAACGGCTATCCGTCCAGCCTTCCCGAAGGTGTCTGGGCCGAGTCACCACTCATCTCCTTCGAAGGCCACCCCTGGCCCTCCGGCAACTACACGGTTCTCTACAAAGGGCGGGGGACCTTGAGCTTCGGCGCCTCCGCCACGGCCACGCTGGAAGACTCTCCCGGCCGCATGGTCGTGACGCTCGACTCGTCAAAAGGAAACCTGCACCTGAGCATTCTGGCGACCGACCCCTCGGACCACATCCGCGACATTCACGTGATCATGCCGGGATTCGAAGAGTCCTGGGAAACAGACCCCTGGCATCCACTCTTTCTGGCCCGGTGGAAAGGAGTGGCCTGCGTGCGGTTCATGGACTTCATGGCGACGAATAACTCCGCCATCCGGACATGGAGCGAGCGGCCGCGCGTGACCGATACCACTTTCGCCGGGCGCGGTGTTCCGCTCGAACTCCTCATCGACCTCAGCAACCGGCTCGGTGCGGATCCCTGGTTCTGCATTCCGCACATGGCCTCGGATGATTACGTGCGGAACTTCGCAGAGCTCGTCCTCGAAAAGCTCGACCGCAAGCTCAAGGTCCACATCGAATACTCCAACGAGGTGTGGAATTCCGGATTCCGCCAGCACAAGTATGCAGCGGAGAAAGGTCAGGAGCTCGGCCTTGCCAAGGAGCCATGGGTCGCCGCCTGGCTTTATACCTCGCGACGTTCGGTGGAGATTTTCCGGATTTTCGAGGATGTCTTCAAGGGCAACAAGCGGCTCGTCCGGATTCTTCCCGCACAGTCGGGAAACACCTTCATGGCCTCCCAGATTCTGGATTTTCAAAACGCCTCACGCCATGCGGATGCACTCGCCATCGCCCCCTACGTTGGACTCAATGTCGCCGAGACCCCGGACCGCTACAACACCCTCACGGCGTCCACCGTCGCGTCGTGGGACGTCCGTCAGGTCCTCGACCGCCTGCGGACCCGATCCCTCCCGGAAACGATCGAGTCGATCCGGAGCTTCCGTAAACTCGCGACCGACCATGGGCTCGATCTGGTCGCGTACGAAGGCGGCCAGCATCTTGTCGGAATCCTCGGCGCAGAAAACAACGTCGCTCTCACCCGCCTCCTCCAGGATACCAACGCCGATCCGGGCATGGGACAGATTTACACGCGCCTCTTGAATGCCTGGCAGGACGAGGGCGGATCTCTCTTCTGCCATTTCTCCTCGGTGGCGCGATGGACGAAATGGGGGAGCTGGGGCGTCCTCCAATACTACGATGACGACCCCGCCACCTCGCCGAAACTGCAGGCTCTCACCGAGTGGGCGAATGCTCTCGGACAGACCATCGGCTCACCGCCGGAAGAGATCCGAGAGATGCGTCTCCGGAAAGAGGTCGATACCGGCAACGGACTTCGCCCGGTAAAGCATAAAGAAAACGGTCACGAGCACCAGCAAGACCAAGGCAGCCGCCAGAACAGCTAGAACCGTCAGGAGCAGAATCCGCACCCATGAGGCCGGTTCGGGCGCATGCGTTCGACTTTCCGGTTCGGTTGCGACAAACCGGTCCCGATCGAGCACGGCATGGTGGATCGTGCGTATCAGCTCGCCCCGGTCCACGGGTTTGTTGAGATAGGAAAAAATCGTCACCTCGCTCATCGCGTGAAAAAACAGCTCCCCATCCAGATCAGGCGCCATAAGAACCCGCTTCGTGGAGGGCCAGCGCTTCTCCGTCCGTGCCAGAAACATCAGACCCGGTTCATCAGGCAGATCATCGGCGCAGAGGAAAAGACGCGGCCCGAACTCGTCCAGAAAAGCCTCGGCTTCCGAAGGTGTGATGACGACGCGATACTTCAACCGCGCAGGCAGTCCCCGGACCAACTCAGCCGCCGCCGCCGGATCCGGCTCCAAGATCAATATGTCCACCACGTCATCCAAAATGAGAATCCCTCACGGGGAATGTCTCCATCTTCCCCGAGCAATCCAAAAACGCAATGCCCCGGAACCGAGGCGATTCGCCGGACGAAATCTTTTCACTTGCACCCAACAGTCTTTCGACTACGCTCTCCCATCCAATCGCGGGGTGGAGCAGCCCGGTAGCTCGTCAGGCTCATAACCTGAAGGTCGTAGGTTCAAATCCTACCCCCGCAACCACTTTTTTCTCAGGGTCATTCAGGGTTTTCTTAAACGACGTGTCGGAAATTTTCCGCAGAGCCGAGCTGTCGATCACAACCTCTGGAGAAAGCGTCGAACAGATGTTCAAGCCCGTTCTCTGGCTGCTTACGCATGGTGCCTGCTGTCTGGTTCGTCAGTTCTTTCCGCGGCGGACACGTTTCGACGAAACCCACTCGTCCCAGTCGGAATCGAACCCGTCGTAGTGGATCAGTTGTACGCCTCCATTCACTTCGAGAACTGTGGCGGGATACCATTTTTTCTTCCAGAGCACCTCGACCTTGTCGCCTACTGCGTAGGTGGCAGATGAGAGGGGTTTCATGTCGGTGGGGGCAACCCACATGTCCTCATCCGGGTCGTAGCCGATGAAGTGGACCCGGAACTCCCCGTCCTTCTCCTCGACGATTCGAGAGGCATACCAGTCACCGTCCGACTCAACCCGGACCCGTTCACCGATCCTTGGATGCTCCCGCGGCGACGCGACAGAGAGCAGTGTTTCGGGATCAAATCCGCCGGAGACCCCGAAGGTCGATTGCTGCTCCTCAGCAGCGTTCATGTCGGCGGCTACGTGTTTGGCGAATTCTGCCAACGTGATGTTCCCGTCGTTGTTCAGATCGACATAGGCTTTGCCGCGCAAGGCATCAAGGACGGCATCGGTGAAGGTCCAGTGTCCCGTGGAGACCTGGCTGGCCAGCGAGGCTGCGGCACAGGCATAGGCGACATTGCCGGTGCGTGTGCGGATCACTTCCACCGCCCGCCCTGAATGGCAGCAGTCGATGAGCCAGAGCACCCGCACGCCCGGCGCATTCTTCTCGATCGTTTTCGGAATCGACTTCACCGACCAGCCGGCGACGTCTCCGATGCCTGCGTCGTAGCTGGCAAGGTAAACGTCCTTGCCATCGTCCGACAGGTAACCATGCCCCGCATAGTAAACCAAGACGAGGTCTCCGGGCCGGACCTTGCGCAGCATGTTTACAAATGCCGTATCGATTTCTTTCTGTGTCGCCCCGTCGTCCTGCAAGTGAACGATCTGGCTCTCCGGCACGCCACGATCCTCGAAGAATTCCACAAGCTCATCGTCCCGTCTCCCCTCCTTGGGGAAGGAACCGAACATGTCTTTGTCCTGCCATTCCAGCAACCCGACGATGAACAGCCAGGTCCGTGCCGGCTCCCACCCGGGTTCTTCGTCTGCGGCGCGCAAGGGCATCGCCGGTGCAAGAAGCAGGAGAGCAAGAAGGAGAGCCAGATTTCTCAGGAAAGGAAAGTCAAGTTTCGCTCCAGGTGCGGCGTAAGGAGAATTCTTCATCGGCGTCAAATGATGTACAGGAAAACGGCTCTAGAAAAACGACTGCCTGTCGTCGAGATTCTTCTATCCCGCGTTGTTGCTCGATGGCTTCCCCACGGCAGCCGTCGCCGCGCAATGTCAGCGGGCAAAGTGCCGGAGGGCGGTCAGCTCACAGGCAGGAATTCGATGCCATGCTCGACGCCGATCTCTACGATGCGGGCCATGTCGGTTTCGCCCGGGCGGTTGAAAACCTCGGCAATGCGCTCGAAGAAGATCTCAAACCCGGACGGCGCCGTGTGAACGAGCAACCGCAGCGGCACATCGCCGCAATTGCGGAACGTATGGCGGGAGCCTCGCGGCAGAAAGATCGACGACCCCACGGGAATCTCGGTCCAAATACCATCCTGCCAAAACTCGGCCCGCCCCTCCACGACGTAAAACCACTCGTCTTCCCGGTGGTGACAATGCGGCGGCGGACCTCCGCCGGGCGGTGCCACGATCTGCATCATGGTAAAGGCCCCGCCGGTCTGCTCTCCGCTGAGAAGAACGGTTACCTCATCGCCAAGGGCGGAAAGAACCTTCGCTTCATGAGGCAGGGTGAGCGCATTGGGAAGAGGCGGTGTCATGCGCCGGAGTCTGGAGAAATAATCGCGATTTGCCAACCGTTGGCAGGATCGTGGCCGGACATCGCCCGGGATCCGTTACCGGGTTCTTCCCTCCACCAGCGTCCGCAGACTCGATGCCGCGAAGGTGGCGCGCAACTGCCCGATGTCTGCAGCTGACAGTGCGCTCAGCGCGGCAGGGAGTTTCCTGCCGCCGGCGACGAAATGCCTCAGCGCCGCCAGGAAAAGAGCCGGCTGCTTCCGGCTTGCGACCCGCAGCGTATCGGGGAAGTGCGCATCGAGGATCGTGGTGCCGAAGTCCGAAACATCCCCCAGCTCCTCCGCCCAGCGCAGGACGGTCTCCACTGGCGGCTTTTCCGGAAAACGTTGCGCCACCAGCGCGAGTAGGTCGGTCCGGGTTGTCACGTTCATCAGGAGGGCAAGGAAGAACCGGTGCTCCGCATCCCCTTGATGACCTCGCGGCGCACACATTCCTCCAGCGTCGCTTGCACGCCCGCCGCCAGGGGGCCATGCTTCTTCCGAAAGGCCCCTAGCACCGGCTCCCACTCTCCGTAATCCTGCAGGTGGCCCATGAAGTTCTGCAAAATGAAAAAACCGCGCTCGAAATCCAACTCCTCGATCATCTCCCGCACGAGCTCCGGATAGGCGGAGTCGTCGAGCCGCTCCATCATGTCCAGGAGCTGCCTGCGGCGCATGGTCAGCGTGTCGTCCCGGACCGGATCCATCGCGATGTGCGGGGGCAGATAGTTGAACTGCGGAGCCGTCCCTGGATCATTCTGCGTGCGGATGACCAGGGTGACAGACGGTGTATCGAGGTGGAAGAGCGAATGGATCGAACGCCGGCCCGAGATGATCGGCACGGTGCGCCCGGTCTCAAGCAGCTCGATTTTCTTCATCCGCACATCGCCCACGCGGAAGTGCGCCGTGACCGACTGCGCGTTCTCGAACGCAAAGTCCGCATGGATGCTGGACCCCCGCAGCACATGGAACGCGCCGGAGAACTCGTGCTGATGAATCGCCGTCGTGCCATCCAGCCAGAATAACATCTGGATATAAAAGCGCGGGTGCTCGTAGACCACCAGTTCCGGCTCTCCAAAGCCGGAATGCGTCTGCAATGGCTGTTCGTCATTCAGCAGGAACTCGCGCAGAAAGGCTGCCATGTCCACCTCCTCCACCGGTGGCCGCTCCTCCAGCGCCGCGCACGCGATCCGGGGGAACTTCGCCAGCGAAAAGTTCACGCGCTTCCACCGCTCGAGGACGGTGCTCCCGAGGTCCTTGAAATAGGCATCCATCTTTCCACCCTCCCGCCAGGCTCGGGCCGCCACAAGCACATTCCTCTATTGCTGCGGGCGGCAAGGTCGATCCCGGTGGTCGAGGCGGGCGCGCGTCATGCGCTCGCGGAGGCCGCCTTTCGCGATGAAGTCTTTTTCCAAACGCCGGATCTGCCGGTCGAGAAGGTAGTTGGCCTGGTGGATCAGACAGAGGGCGATGTTGGCGAGTGTTGCGGGTGGGCGGTCTTCGAAGAAGGGGCGGTAGGTCTCAAAGCTTTCGTCCGGCTTGCGTCCGAGGCGGCGCGTGTAGAGGGCCTCCTTGGAGCTCTTGCCCCACATCGGAAGGTCGCGTGTGCGGAGGAAGTCTTCGTAGTCGAGAAGGAGTTCTTCGAGGCTCGCGCGGGCGACGTTGGTTAGCTTGAGCTCCGTTTCGGTGGATGTCACCGAGGCCTTGCTCGCTTCGGCGATGTTCTGCTTGCCGGAGCGTGCTGCCTGCACCATCTGGTCGATGGTGCGGTCGCCGCGCTTCAAGAAGCGCTCGCAGAAGCGAAACGTGAAGTCGTAAACAATCTCAGCCTTGCGATAGGAGAGAAGCTCGCGGTAGGTGCCACCCTTGGGGAGGAAGCCTTCGGGAGCGTCGGACATATATGTCTTATAGGACCTATGCTTTCTGGTAAAGCTCGGCGCCGCTTTCGGTGAACTCGGCTGCTTTTTCGGCCATGCCAGCTTTAAGGGCCTCTTCCTCGGAGATCGCCTGTTCCGCGGCGTATTTGCGGACGTCTTCCGTGATCTTCATGGAGCAAAAGTGCGGGCCGCACATGCTGCAGAAGTGGGCGGATTTGGCGCCTTCCTGCGGGAGGGTCTCATCGTGGAACTCCCTCGCGCGTTCGGGGTCGAGGCCGAGGTTGAACTGGTCTTCCCAGCGGAACTCGAAGCGGGCCTTGCTGAGGGCGTTGTCGCGGTATTGGGCGCCGGGGTGACCCTTCGCCAGGTCGGCGGCGTGGGCGGCGAGCTTGTAGGTGATGACGCCTTCTTTGACGTCCTGCTTGTTGGGCAGACCGAGGTGCTCCTTCGGCGTGA
>CAZSMN010000113.1:0-10691 GCA_964607615.1 uncultured Chthoniobacterales bacterium
GTATTTGTCGCCGAAGAATTGCATGATGTTCGCACGTCCGCGGACGTCGGCATACGGCATCTCGACCCAACTCACGGGCGCATTCTCGAGAATCCGCTCGTTCACCAGACGCTCGATGTCATGAACCTGCTGTGCCGTGAGCGCGGCACTGTTGAAGTCAAACGTCAGCTTGTCCGGCGCGACGGACGATCCCTTCTGCGTGGCTTCGGCGGAAACGACTTCATGCAACGCCCAATGCAGCAGATGGGTCACCGTATGGTGCCGCTCGATCGCGCGGCGGCGGGCCAGGTCAACACGGATCGTGACCTGCGTGCCCTCGGCCGGCGCATCCTCGCCCTCCAGGAAGTGAAGCCATGTATGGCCCGACTTCTGCGTGTTGGAAAAATGCCAGACATCAGCGCCTGCCAGAAGGTCGCCGGAATCCCCGATCTGGCCGCCCATCTCCGCATACGCGGAGCTCGCATCAAGAACGACCGCCGTGCGGCCATCGAGGCTCAGGACCTCAAGCACGCGTGCATCGACGACCAGCTCCTCATACCCGACAAAACGCGTGGGCTCCTTGGTTTCGACCTCGCTGAGGGTGATCACCTGCTTTTTCTGTGCGGCGCGTGCGCGGGCGCGCTGCTCCTCCATCAGGGTTTCAAAGCCTTCGGTATCGACCGCCATTCCGCGTTCGCGGGCCATGAGTTCCGTGAGATCAAGCGGAAATCCCTGCTCATCATAGAGCCGGAAGGCAAACGCCCCCGGGAGTGTTCCTCCGGGTTTGAGTCCGGCCGCTTCGGTCTCGAAGAGCGCGATACCCTTGTCGAGCGTGCGATTGAAGGCCTCTTCCTCCCGGTGAAGCACTTCCTCGACATGCTTTTTACGGGAGCGGATCTCCGGAAAAACGTCGCCCATCTCGCGGGCGAGCACATCGACGAGCTTGTAAAAGAACGGCTCACGGAATCCCAGCGTGCGGCCGTAGCGGACGGCGCGGCGAAGAATGCGGCGAAGGACGTAGTTGCGATCGGAATTTCCGGGCTGGATCCCGTCGGCGATCGCAAAGCTCAACGTGCGGATGTGATCCGCAATCACGCGGAACGCGACATCAATTTTTTCCTGATCGCTGACCGGGATGACCTGACCGCCGGCATTCGGCTGCGGGAGCGTGCTGCCATAGCGGTGTCCGCTCATTGTCTCGAGCGCGTCGAAGATCGGGCGGAAAATATCCGTTTCGTAGTTGGAGATCTTGGCGTTGGCGAAGTCGGTGAAGCCCTTCGTTCCTTGGATAATTGAGACCAGACGCTCGAAGCCCATGCCGGTATCGACGTGCCGGGCGGGCAGCGGCGTGAAGGTGCCGTCGGGATTGGCGTTGAACTGGATGAAAACGTTGTTCCAGATCTCGATGCATTCCGCCGTGCCCTTGTTGACGAGCGCTCCGCGGGTATCGCCGGCCGGCGTGAGATCAATGTGAATCTCGCTGCACGGTCCACACGGGCCGGTCTCGCCCATCATCCAGAAGTTGTCTTTCTTGTTGCCGTTCACGATGTGCACGGCGGGATCGAGTCCCACGCTGCGGAATTTCTCCGCCCAGAGGTCCCATGCCTCCTGATCGCGCTCGGAGGGATCGCCGGGATCCGGTTGGTAGATGGTCGCGTAAACACGGTTCGGCGGAAATTGAAAGCGCTCGACAATGAGCTCCCACGACCAGGCGATGGCTTCCTTTTTGAAATAGTCGCCAAAGCTCCAATTGCCGAGCATCTCGAAGAACGTGTGGTGATACGTATCGAGGCCGACATCATCGAGGTCGTTGTGTTTGCCGCCTGCGCGAATGCATTTCTGGGTATCGGCGGCCCGGGTGTCGGAAGCCGGCCGTGCCCCCGCCCAGCGGGAGACATCAGGCGCCTTCTGGCCAAGGAAAATCGGCACGAACTGGTTCATGCCCGCATTCGTGAAGAGCAGATTCGGAGAATCCGGCATCAGGCTCGAGGACGCGACAATGGTGTGATTTTTTCCGGCGAAGAAATCGAGAAAGGACTGGCGGATCTGTGCAGAGGTCATGGAAAAAGGCGGTGAAAAAGAAAACCGGTTGTCGCGGCGGATGGCAATGCTAAGGCGCGGAAAGATCCGCCGGCTTGGCAGGAAGAAACGCAAGACCGGCCGACGAAACGAAGGCGATTTCGGGCGACCCTTTCTTGTAAACCGGCACAAGGCCATCGGCGGTGGGTTGCCCGAAGGTAAGCACGGCCACCTCGCTCTCGCCGGCCGGCGACTCGGGCGTATTCTCCGAAACGACCGAAAGGAACGAAAGCGTGCGGGCGGCGGGTGAGAGCCCCGCCGCCGCGAGAGCCTGGCTGGTTGCGGGCTGGAAGCGCTCGCTCTTCGCTGTCGCGAGTCCGGCAGCAAGCTTATCGACCTTATCACTGCTAACCGGGCCATTCTGTGATTTCCATCCCTCGCCGTCGCGTGAGATTTCGAGGGATTCCGGACCGGCGGAAAGGCGGATCTTGTCGACGAGGTCGAGATTTACGCGCGCCAGCGAACGGTCACGAAGGGAGTCGAGCCCCATCGTAAACAAAGATTCCGCCTCGGCGGGCAGCCTGAAGGTCCCGTAACGCGGACTGTAGGTCGCAAGACGCGAACCATCCGGCGACTTTGCACCGAGATTCAAAGTCTCGGGATCCTTCTCGCCCTCGGCAAAAAAGCTGATGGAGACTTCCGGCTCCGAAAGGGCTTCGGCATCGCCGTCGTTTGAGAAACCGGTCACCTGCAAGCGCAGCATCGCATCGAGAAACGCCTCGACGGCTGCGCTATCGGCCGGTGCTGTCATCGGCCTCACAATCTCCCACCCGGTGGATGTGCGGCGGACCTCGATCTCACCGCCCGCCCGCCGGATCACCAGACGCTCGATACGATCCGGGCGGAGCAGGCTCACTCGGCGGTCGCGAAGCTCCGAACGCGGCCGGAAGATGAGCTTCGCGAGCTCGTCGGGGATCACGTAGACGTCGTCGGCATTTTCAAAGCGCACGTAGGACCGCGTCTCATCGGCGGCATCTTTTCCGAACAGGAGCGGATGGTCACCGTCCCCGCGGAAGTCGAGCTGGAGGCGGCTCTTTTTCACCCCGTATTGCGAGAGCTGGTCGCGGTCTTTGATCTCGGCGGCCGAAATCCGGTCGAGGACGGGCGTGGTGCGGGCGGTCTCAAGGACCTTGGCAATGTATTCGCCTGAAGCCCGGTCGACCGGCTCGGGAAAAATCTGCCAGCCGGCATCGGTGCGCCGGAACTCCGTCACCTGGTCGCCGTTGGTCACGATGATCTTCGTGACGTCATCCCGCTCGAAGGTGAAAAGCCCGGCACCGACCTCGCGGGCAGCGGAACCTCCCCGCACGACAAAAACAACAGTAGCCACGGCGGCGACGACCGCCAGCAGGAGGAGAAAAACCGTGCAGCCCTTGTTCATGAGCGCCGCCTCCACCACACCGCAACGCCGCACACGGCTGCGGCACCGGGGAGCAGGACCATGCTGAAGAGGGCGATGAGCCCGAGCTGACGCTCGGTGAGATCCAGCGAGAAATGAGTGACACTTTTCGGAGCGACACCTGCGATGCGGGAGCGATCGAGGAGGGAGTTTACTGCACCGAGAACGAGATCGAGCCCGGACGGCTTGATCGCACTATCCATCACGAACTGCGAAGATCCCACCACGATGAGCCGCGACGTCTGCACTTCGACCCGGTCATCCGCCACACCGCCGCGGTCCGCCGAGGCGGCAATCACGAGGGGTTGGCCGTGGTCGATGCCGTCCTGGTAGGCTACGCCCTCGGGCTGGTTGAGCGCGAAGTCGGTCTCGCCCCAGAATTCCTCCATCGGCGCGACCAGCGCGCGAAGCTGGATCTTCTGTTCCGCCGCGAATTTCTCGTCGAGGAAGAGCGACTGCGTGGCCCCCGGAAACAGCACGGTCGTGCCGACGAGGCGCTTCGTCCACTCGGTCGCGGGCAGAACCTCGGCCGTCACGTCGCGAAGGATGCCGGTGGCAAAGCTCAGCTTTACCGTGCGGAGCACGCGGTCGTCACGCGGCACAATGCCGGCCGACCCGATGAGCCCGCGGAGCCGTGGCGTGGGGGCGTCAGGATCGAGCAGGACAAGCATGCGGCCGCGCTGCTTCATCCACGCCTGCAGGACGGCAGCCTCGCGTTCCTCGAGATCCGTTCTTGGTGCGATGATGAGAACGGCCCCCGCATTCGCAGGGATCGCATCCGCCGCGGCGAGCGAGAGCGGTTCGACTTTCAGACTCTGCTTGCCGAGGTAGTCGAGCAGCACAGCGATCGGCGTCGACTCGTTAAGGGCGGGCTCGCCATGGCCCTGCAGCAGGTAAACGGTCTGATCCTCCGGTCGGAGCAGGCCCATCAGCGCGCCGGTAAGGGCTTGTTCGCCGCGGAACGCGATGAGGCGCGGAGCTTCTCCCTGGGCAACCGGACGGAAGTCGAAGTCCGCCATCTCCAGCATGCCGACAAACCGGTTCCGCCCGTCGTAGCTGATGATGAGAACGTTATCGGCGCTGGTGAACTTGTACTTCGCCTGAAGCTCGCGCATCCGGCTCAGGTCGCGCGTGGGATCAACATACTCGACCTGGATCTTTTCGCGGCCGGAGAACTGGAATTCATCCAGGAGGTTCTTGATGTCGCCGTAGATCTGCGTTGCCGGCGAGGCGAGCGTGCGCGAGGCGATCACCGTGATTTCCGCCGGCTTCTTGAGCTCACGGAAGACCCGCTTCGTCTGGGAGGCGAGGGCGAACTTCTGAGAGCGCGAATTGTCTACGCGAACATAGTTGTTGAAGCTGAAAAAATTCACCGCCGCAAACAGCACCAGCACAGCCACTGCCTGGAGGCCGATGCCGACACGGATGCCCGCACGCGGAATGCCTTTCGCGCTCACGATTTCCACCTCCGGTATTGGAAGACCTGATACGTGGCGAACAGAACGACGAGCGTCGTACTCAGATAGAAGACCACCGGCCGGGTATCAAAAATGCCCCGCGAAAAATCCATCATGTGCTGGATCGGCGAGAAATAATACATGAGCTCGCGGATGAAAAGCCCCTGCCCTGGCATGAGCAGGGAGAGAAGCCCGAGGAAAAACATGAGCAGGATTCCCGCAAACGCCATCACCGCCGCGACGATCTGGTTATCCGTAAGTGCCGAGGCGAGGCAGCCGATCGCACAGTAGAAAAGCCCGATCAGGACAAGCATCGCGTAGGCCCCGACATACGACCCAACGGCTCCGGCAGCGCTCACTTCGGTGACCCACTGGAAGACGATGAAGTAAAGCAGGCTCGGCAGCCAGAGGATGGCATAGAATAGAAAAGCTCCGAAAAACTTGGCCAGCACGACTTCGATGTCGCGGACGGGAGCGGTCATCAGCATTTCGATCGTGCCGAGCTTCGCCTCCTCCGCAAAGACCCGCATCGTGCTGAGCGGAAAAATCAGGAGAAACGGAAACCAGAAATAGACGGTGTTGAAAAACGCCTCGACCATCGTCGTGCTCCCGCCGGACCGCGCCAGCAGCGAGACGCCGGCGTGGAAATTGAACCCGGTCGTCAGCAGAAAAAAGAAAAGGACAATCCAGGCCAGCGGTTGGTGGAAAGAAGCGGCAAGCTCGCGGCCGAGGAGCGTGGTGAACTTTCTCATGCTTCCTCCGCGTGGGTTACCTCGGCAAAAACCTGCTCGAGAGAAACGGCCGAGCGTCGCAGCTCGCGCACCGGCCATTTGCTGCGGACGGCGCACTCGTAAACCGCCTCGCGCGGGTCGTTGCCACTCACCGGGGTGATGGTAAAGACGGTCCAATCCCCATCCGAACGGGACGTTACCGACTCGACGCCGGAAAGTTGCCGGATTTCTGTGCAGGCTGCGCGGGCGTTCGCGACCTTCGCGTCGAAAATGATATGCCCGGCCTCACCGAGGCGGGCCCGGAGGTTCTGCGGTGTATCGAGGGCCTCAATGCGGCCTTTGTTAATGATGATCACCCGCGAGCAGAGCATCTCGACCTCGGGCAGAATGTGCGTCGAGAGGAGGATCGTGTGATGGCGCTTGAGATTCCGGATCAGGTCGCGCACCTGCCGGATCTGGTTGGGATCCAGCCCGATGGTCGGCTCGTCGAGGATGAGGAGGTCGGGCTCGTGGATCATCGCATCGGCGAGACCGACACGCTGCCGGTAGCCTTTCGAAAGGCGGCCGATGACCTTTTTTTCGACATCCTGAAGATTGCAGAGCTCAAGCACATCGCCGACGCGCTCGCGCATCCGGCGGCCGGGAACGCCTTTGAGGGCCGCGCGATAGCGGAGAAATTCCCGCACGCGCATGTCCGGGTAGAGCGGCACATTCTCGGGCAGGTAGCCGATATGCTCCCGGGCGCGGAGCGATTGGGTGAAAACATCGAATCCCGCGACCTCCGCCCGGCCCGACGTGGGAGGAAGAAAGCCGGCGAGCATTTTCATCGTCGTTGACTTGCCGGCGCCATTCGGCCCGAGAAATCCGACAATCTCACCTTTTTTGACCTCAAAATCGATCGCATCGACGGCGACAGAAGATCCGTAGCGTTTCGAGAGTTGTTCGACTTTGATCATCGGGAGAGCCCTTCTGGATACCGCGGATGCCCCCTCGCTGCAAGGATGCAATCCGTCTATCCGATTGGTGCAAACATGAACCTCGAAATCCGCGGACGGCTGTGCTACCCCTGCGGAAATGCGTTCCCTCGGAGCCGGTCATGAACTCGCCGGGCGGCTGGACTCCCCCTGCCGCCGCGGCCGGCGTGCCAAGGTATCGGTCTCGGGCTACCTGCGGCAGCTTTCCGTGCTGGCGTTCTTTTTCGGGTTCGGCCTGATTCTCTCCCCGCTCTGCCGGCTGCTCTACTTCGTCGCGGGTTCGAGAATCTCACCCGAGTGGGGGCAGCGGCTCCTGCATCGCACGTTCCGCACGTTCATCCGCTGGATGCAGTGGACGGGCACGCTCGAGCTGGACGCGGCTGGTATGGAAAAACTCGCCTCGCTGCGAGGGACCATCATCACGGCAAATCACCCCGGACTCCTCGATGCGATTTTCCTCCTGAATTTTCTCCCGCGCGCGGCCTGCGTGATGCGGGCCGGACTTTTGGAGAATCCCGTCATGTCCGGCGCAGCGCTTCTGGCCGGCTACCTGCGCAATGATTCAGGGGCCGAGTTGGTGCGGGATGGAATCCGGACGCTCGGCACCGGGGGCAATCTGCTCATCTTTCCCGAAGGCACCCGCACCGACGGCAGCGGGGTCAATGCCTTCAAGCACGGCTTCGCTATGATGGCCGTTCGAACCGGACGGCCAGTGCAGACCGTGCTGATTGAGCAGAGTGGCGATTATCTCCGCAAGGGCGTGTCGCTCTGGGCCCCCTGCGACTTGCCGATCCGCGTGCGCCTGCGGCCTGGTGAAATCTTTGTCCCTGAGCCGGGAGAGTCCGCCCGGGCATTCAGCAAGCGCATGGAGGAGTGGTTCCGCACCCGGCTGGAGGGCCCGGCGGAATGAGCAGGAGCGCGGTCTCTTGAATCCGGCGGCAGCGTCGCGCTGGCTGATTCTTCTGCCCAGCTACAACAGCGGTCCGAAGCTCGTCGAGACCATGCGCGAGGCCCGGCGGTTCTGGGACACGGTTTGGGTGGTCATCGATGGCAGCACGGATGGCAGCGCCGAAGCTTCGCGGGCCGAGGAGGGATTTCGCATCATCGAGCTGGCCGAAAATTCCGGCAAGGGGGCTGCGGTTGAGCACGCTTTCCGCGAAGCCGTGCGCGAGGGCTTCACCCATGCGCTGGTGATGGATGCCGACGGACAGCACGCCGCCACCAGCATTCCCGGGGTGTTGCAGCTTTCCGAAGAGAATCCCGATTGCCTCATCGCCGGGATGCCGGTCTTCGGCCCGGATGCTCCGCCGGAGCGGGTTCGCGGGCGGATGGTGGGAAATTCCCTCGCGCTTCTGGAGACCCTCGGCCGCGGGGCGAAGGATTCGCTTTTCGGATTCCGGGTTTACCCGATCGCGGCGGCGCTGGCGGTCTTCGATTCCACCAAAGCCGGTCGCCGTTTCGATTTTGACACCGTGCTCGCCGTCCGCCTCGCGTGGGCCGGCGTGCCGACGATCAATGTACCGGTGCCGGTTTGCTATCCGCCAAAAGCCTCCGGCGGCGTGACGCATTTCCGCTACCTGCGCGACAATCTCCTCCTCGCGCGGACACATGCGGGCTTGTTTTTGCGCATGGCGTCACATATCCCCCGCCTGTTGAAACTGCCATGTCGCTAACTTCCCGCCGCACCCTGCTCGCCGCGCGCGCGGCTGCCATTCTCGGCACGATTGTTCTCCCGCGCCGCGGACGGTTTCTTTCGTGGACGCTGCATGAGCTCCTCCGCATCGGACCGGCGTTAATCCGCAATAACGATTGGTATGGCCCGGTGGCCAAAGGCTTTTCCACCGAGGGACGCGAGGTCTGGCTGACGATCGATGACGGACCCGATCCCGAATCAACGCCGGAGATCCTCGACGTGCTGGCGGAGTTTGACGCCCGTGCTTCGTTTTTTGTCATCGGCGAAAAAGTGGCATGGAACGCTCCCCTCGCCCGCCGGATCGTATCGGCCGGACACACGCTCGAGAATCACACCTACACCCACCCGTCGGCTTTTTTCTGGAGTCTGCCGTGCTGCCTCATGCGCGCCGAGATGCAGCGTTGCAGCCATGCGATCCACGTCGCTACCGGAACGGGTCCGAGGTGGTTCCGGTCGCCCGCCGGCATGACGAATGCAAGCGTGCATCCCGCTGCCGCCCGGGCCTGGCTGCGCGTGGCCGGATGGTCGGCGGATGGATTGGACGGGCTTCCGGGCCGCTCCCCCGAGGAAATTGCCGGTCGGATCTTGCAACACATCCGGCCGGGGGCGATCGTGATGCTGCACGAAGGAGCGGGACGCGACGGGGCCGGAGTTTTACGAAAACTCCTGCCCGTGCTCGCCTCCGAGGGGTATCGCTGCGTGGTGCCGGAACCTGTTCGCGTGGGCTGAATGGACGCCCGACCGCACACGGCACGACCCGCTTACCGGCTTGGCTACACCTCGGCCGCTTTCGGATTTCTCTCCGCCACTGCCCGCGTCGTCGGCCGCCGCGCCGCGGGCTGGATCGCCACCACCTTCGCCGGTTTCTATTGCCGGACCAATCCCGATCTCGTCGCGCTGCTCGATGCCAACCGTGAGCTTCTCACCGGAGAAAAAACTCCCCCCGGAGCCGGTGCCGACAACTTCCGCAACTTTGCCCTCACGCTCGCCGACTACCTCTGGCTCGCTTCGCAGCCGCCCGGGGTGGGATTCCGTCTCGCCGATCTTGGACCCGGTATCGAGAGCCTTCGCGAGGCCTCGGCGGATGGCTCCGGCGCGATTCTGGCCACCGGGCATTATGGTTTTTTTGAATTCGGAGCCCTCGTCCTCGGGCAGATGGGCTTTCCGGTTTCCGTCGTTACCTTTGCCGAACCGAGTTCAGAGCTCACCCGCTGGCGGGCGGACTACCGCCGCCGCTGGGGTGCGGAGACGATCGAAATCGGCAACGATGCTTTCTCGTCGCTTCGGGCCAACGAGGCGATTGATCGGGGCCGCCTCACCGCCATGCTCATCGACCGGCCGCTTGGTGGGCGTTCGTTGGAAGTCGAGCTACCCGGAGGTCGGATTCCCTTCTCGCTCTCGCCGGCGCTCCTGTCTTGGATGACCGGCTGTGCAATTGTTCCGGTGAGTGTGCGCCGGACACCATCCGGCCGCTACGCGATCCAGGCCGGAGCCGCGGTCCGCTGCGACCGCTCGCTACCGCGTGAAGAATCCCTTGCCCGCTGCACGCGCGAGGTTGCGGCCGCCCTTGTCGCCGACTTCCGCCACGATCCCTCGCAGTGGTATCAATTCGTTCCGCTCACCCCGCCATGAAAGGTTTGCTTATCTTCTGCCTGCTCATCTCCGCCGCGGCCGCCTCGGGTCAGGAGCTCGACGACGCTGCCACAAGATCGCTGTTGGAGAAAATCGCCGCCCTCCGGCGCGGCAAGAGCATCGAGGCGGAGTTCACCGAAACTCGCACGCTTTCCCTGATGAAGGAGCCGGTCATCGAGAGCGGCACCCTCGCGTTCGAACCGCCGGATAAATTTCTCCGCCGCACGTCCAAGGGGAATCTGTCCGTCAGCGACGGACGCACGCTCTGGATGTATTACCCCGCCTTCCAGCAGGTGGAGAAATATGCCATCACCTCGCCGCGCGGTCCCGGCGAACTCTTCGCCGCCCTCACGCGCATTTTTCAGTTGGAAAATCTGGAGTCTCAATTCCACGTCACCGCCACCCGTGATGGCGAAGTCTATCTGCTCACGCTCGAGCCGCGTGGCGCCATGCTCCGGAGGATGATCCGCACAATCACCCTCCAGCTCGATGCCGGTCTCGGCCTTCGCTCCAGCCGCATCACCGCGGCGAATGGCGACGTGACCGAGGCAGTTTACTCGGGCGAGAAGTTCGTCGCTCCCGGGACGATTGATTTTTCCTTCACCCCGCCGAAGGACGCCGAAATCATCTCGCCAGGAGGCTGACCCCGCCGCGGCAGGGTTTTCACAAAACAATCTTGCGGCCCGGTGGCTGCGGCAGGCATCGTGCCGGTCCCATGCCCCGTCACGACCAACGCTCCGCCCGCCA
>CAZSMN010000114.1:0-10619 GCA_964607615.1 uncultured Chthoniobacterales bacterium
CCATACCGGATGGATGGTATACCGTTGGTGAAAAGCGTCCTGCGGCAGGTTTCCAGAGTTCTCTGGCTATCGATCGAAGGTCTGAGGCGGACTTTACTTACAATGGGATTACGTTTCAAGGGACTATGGCTGCTTGGGAAAAAACCGGGTACGGCAGCTATGCCGGCCCACCTGAATACAGCGACATATCCTACTACGGGTATAATCCGAACAACTCCAGCGACGCAGCTCTCGGTGCACCACTTAGCGTCGCCTACAAGTTCCTGCTATCGGGTGCATACGGAAATCCTGTGAAGGTGTCAGACGGCTATCGTATCCATCCCAAAGACGCCACGTCAACCTCAGGCTGCATTGGTATCCAAGGATATACCGCTGCTAAATCGTTCGAAACATGGATGGCAAGCAATTCCGGAATCAAACTGTTGGTGGAATAGCATGAAGTCGATCATTTTGGCAGTTGTCGTTGTGATGATGATGTGTGTTGCAGAGCAAAGTGTTGGCCAAACAGCGGCTGGGACTGCGCAAAATGGAATCTTAGTGAAGGCCCAGGATGAGATCGAAGCGGTCCAAGCGGCATTGGGTCGTTTCATCGATCTCCTTAATCAAAGCCTTAGTGGCGAAGAAGCTGATACGGACGGGAATGAGGAGGCGCTCTTCGGAGGATGGTTAACGAAGCGTCATCAGCTTGTCGGAGAGGGAGGACCGACAAACCGGGAGAAACTGAGGTTGCTGTTTTCCCGAAAAGGAAGCCTGCCGGTGAATGTTCTCCGCCCGACGGAAGGAGCGATGCCCATCGGGGTGCCGAAGCAGGCCCTTGGGAGTTATGTTGCGATCCTGCCATTACGAAATTCCGGGTTCCGCTTTGGAGTTCTGTTCTTTGAAATTGAGGCGCTCGATCAGGCGGGTGATGGACAGTTTGATGTGGCCTTCCTGCCTGGAATGATTTTTGTCGGAGAACCCAAGAACGACGGATAATGATCCACCGTGCGAGCCTTTGCTTTTGTATATTCTCTTGCAGCGTGCGTGGGAGTCATTTCCCAGCTGTCGTGTGTGGCATTTGCGGCGAGTTGGAGCGCAGCGAAGCCGGATCACTCTGAGGCAACAGGAGTCCTCCTCCTCGTGCCAGGCTACAATGGTTCGGGCGAGGCGATGTTGGACGCGCGCTGGAAAGCCTTTGCGGAAAAGCATGGTTTGCTCCTGCTGGCGCCAACGTTTACGACCACGCCGGAAGAGCTTCGGCGCGGCCGTGGCTACTACTACCCGGAGCAGGGAAGTGGAGCCGAGGTTGAGAGAATGCTGGAGCGAGTCGAGCGAGAGTCCGGGGTTCCAACAAAAAAGATCCTAATTTTCGGTCTCTCGGCCGGAGCGCATTTCGCGCATCGTTTTGCGCTGTGGAAGCCGGAGAGGGTGCGTGCTTTTGTGGCGTATTCTGCTGCGTGGTGGAGCGAGCCGACGGGGGCGCTTCGGGATGTGCCGGCGCTTATTGGCTGCGGCGAGGCGGATGTGGCGCGCTTCGACGCGACGCGGCAGTTCTTCGAGCAGGGACAGGCATTGGGTCTGCCATGGGTCTGGCGATCCTACGAGGGAGTGGGTCACACGCTCACGCCGCGCATCCGGGATCTGGTGGAGGCCTTCCTGGCGGCGCAACTCAATAACCAGCGGGAACCGCTACTTTACGGCGATACGCAGACCTATCGGGTCGTGGAAGAAGCGGACAAGGAAAGCATTCTGCCGGAGGTTCGCGTGGCTCTCCCTTCCCGGGAATTTGCCGAGATTTGGAGGAAGGAATGATTTGCCGACGCGCCTTACAGTCTCTGAAGCTGGTAGCGCGCTGGGTATCCTGCGGATTTGAGAGCGTTTTATCTTCCGGCCGAGGCCTTTCAATCCATCCGCCGATGCCGGTGTCATTTCACTATCCTTTTTCATGAGAACTCTCGTTTCCTCCGCCTTCCCTCGAAAAATTGTTCCCCTGTGTGCGGTCATGTTCATCGGCTTGGCGGTCGCCCAGGAACCTTCGCCCTCCGCGCGTCCGCTGCCGCCGAATGTCGAAACGTTCACCATCGAAACACGATCCGAGCAGAACAAGAAGGTGCCCTTTTATCTTCGGGTCCCTCGCGGTTACGATCCGGCCCGGAAAGATCGCGTTTACCGGCTGCTCTTCGTCTGCCCTGTTTACAACGGTGACGGGCGGATCGTCATCAGAGGAGAGAGAGACTACAAAGATCTGATCGCTCTGGCCGACCAGCGGGATTGGTTCGTGCTGACCGCTACCTTCAAGCAGCGACCCGGGGACGTGCGGGACCGGAAAACCTCCTACTACTATCCGGAAACCTTTTCCGGCCGGGCCGTGGTCGAGGCGATTGAACAGGTGGCAAAGAAATATCCGGTCGATGCCAACCGGATTTTGCTGCAAGGTCTCTCCGGAGGTGCGCAGTTCGCACACCGTTTCGCACTCTGGGCACCCGAACGTGTAACCGCGGTCGCAGCCAACTCCTCGAGCTGGTTTGATCAGCCCGGCCCGGGGGTGGAGGGCATCGCATGGCTTGTGACGATCGGCGAGTCAGATCCCTCCCTTGAAAATACGCTCGAGTTTATAACAAAACTTTCAGAAGCCGGTGCGACACCGGTTTTCCGCACCTACCTCGGGATGGTGCACGAGGGCGATCCGCGTGTTTCGCGCCTCACAGTGGCCTTTCTCACCTTCCATGACGAACGGACCAAAGGAGACCTTGGTAAAAGAGAGAGTCTAGCGGATCGGATGAAGCCCCGCCCAATCGTCCCGAAGGAGGATTTTCCCTTCATCGGGGACTACCAGAACTGGCGCTATCTACCTAACACGGCGGAGAATCAGGAAGTAATCCCGGACGATGTGAGAGTCTATCTGCCGAGTGAGGCGATCGCGAAGCTCTGGGGACGTCAGGAGGATGAGTAGCGCAGCAGACGGACCCGATGACGCCTGAATTCTTCTACGGAGATACGCTGCGCTGGAGCTTTGGATTCGAGAATCCCAACAAAGCTGCTGTCCTGTTCGCCTGCCTCCTGCCGTTGATCTGGGCCGGCTGGATAGCCGCATGGCGCGGCAATGCCTCATGGAAAGTAATGTTGGCCCGTCTGGTTGCCGGAATTCTTTTCCTCCTCGCGGGAGGGTGCCTCCTGTTGACGTTTTCGCGGGGTGGGATGGTGGCTGCGCTTGTCTCGTTCGCTGTGCTCGGTGTGTTCCTGTTTGTCGCGGTCTGGAGTGAGCGCCGGGGCATCGTTCCCAAGCGGTCCTTCCTTGCGGCTTCAGCGTTCCTTTTCGCGGTGTTATGTGGTGCCGCGATCTGGCTGGGACCGGCAGAGCGTTCGTTGAGCGGCATCGGGGGAGATGCCTCTGTCGGTAATCGTCTCGAACTCTGGTCAGGAGCTCTTCAGATGGCCTACGAGAATCCCAGCGGATTCGGCTCCGGACGGTCAGGTGAGGAGTTCCTGCAGTGGTATCAGCCGGAGGGCCGCACCGAGGGCTATCGAACCATGGTCAACAGCTACCTCACGTTTTTGGTGGAACAGGGGTGGTGGAAATTTCTCTGTGTGACGTTCGCGATCGGTCTTTTCATGTCGTGGACGTGGCCCACCTTCAAAGCACCACGGCTTCTCCTCCGGATAGCCTTGTGGTGTAGCCTCCTGGCGTTTCTCGTGGCAGGCATCTTCAGCACAACCATGGAGGAACCTCTGCTGTGGCTCTTGCCGGCGGGTGTGGCTGTTTCTCTGGGACTCCTTCAACTCGGTGACCGTCCGATACGATCTTTCTCTCGGCGCCTTGTTGCGGCTACCGCGTTCAGTCTGGCGGTCTGGGGAACCCTCTTCTCGCTTGGTGCGGTGAAGAGTCGGGCCGACCTGCTCGGTCGAGAATTTGCTCCGAGGATGGACGGTGGAGCGGAAGTCGTGACCATCTCGTGGAAATCCAACCCCACGGGGATCCGGGCCCTGATTCCGGATGAGGCGGTTCTTGGCAACCAGTGGGGCGCCTTGGCGCGCCGCCTCGTCACCCGCACGGGTGGCACGCTCCGCATCTCGCGCGGTGAACCCATCGCGAGCGAGGTGAAGAGCATCCTCGCCGCCGGTGACGGTGTCTTCAAGATGGAGAATTCGACCCGTGTGCCTCTCGTCTTGATCGCTCCGGGAATCCCGCCCGAGGGCTGGAAAATCCCCGCTTCAACGACTCAGGTTTTCCTGCCGGAAATCGATGAAGACGGTCGTGTCGCTCAATGGGAGGCTTTACTTGCCTCCGCTCCTACCGTCATTCCTAGCACTCTCCCCGGAGTGGGAACCCTCATCGAGTGGAGTTGGGATGAGGTCATTGAGGCGCTCGTTGCAAATCCGACGCAACCCGACACACGGGACCCGGCGAGCCTTCCTGAATCCTGAGACGCCCGCATCATTCCTGGCTGCCGGGTGCCCAGTCGCGACGAGACACCAACAGAGGACTCCGCGTCGCCGCCATAGCTGGCCCTATTCCGGCTGGTTATGCGCCGCCAGAACGCGTTCGATCGTTCCCGTGGTCGAGCGGCCCTCGACCATCTCGGCGAGGACGACGCGGCCGCCCGCCGCTTCGACGACGTCGCGTCCGCTGACGTAGTGCGCCCAGTCTTTTCCCTTCACCAGAACCTGCGGCAGGATTTTTGCGATGAGATCCTTCGGTTCATCCTCGTCGAAGAGCACCACGAAATCCACGGCGCGGAGCGAGCCGATGACGTAGGCGCGGTCGCCTTCGGGGTTCACTGGTCGCGTCGGTCCCTTGGCGCGCCGCACGGACGCGTCGCTGTTGAGCCCCACGCAGAGCGCATCGCCCTGGGCGCGCGCGAAGGCCAGATACTCCGCATGTCCGCGGTGGACGATGTCGAAGCATCCGTTGGTGAAAACCAGTTCCTTGCCTTCCGCATGAAGCCGGTCCCGTTCGGCGCGTGCCTCTTCCGGCAGGAGAATCCGCGGTGTCATTTTTTGAGAAGGGCTGCGTAGTTGCGCTTCACCGACTCGAGTTCGGGATCGTCCGGATGGTGGTGGGCCGTGTAGGTCGCGATGGCTCCCTTGTAGTAGGCCTCCGCTTTCGCTCGGTTGCCTTGCATGTGGTAGACGACCGCGAGGTTGCCCATTGACTGGGCGACATCCGGATGCATCGCGCCGAACGCCTGCTCGCGGATGCCGAGCGCCCGCATGTGCGAGTTTTCCGCGCTCACCAGATCGCCGGCATCAGCCTGCGCCACGCCGAGGTTGTTGCAAAGGATCGCCACCTGCGGGTGGGTCTCACCGTGCACTTTCATCGCACGTTGGAGGGCGTCCTGATACAGCTTGATCGCCGCGGGCAGGTCGCCTCTCCGCTTTTCCAGGCCAGCAAGGTTGCTCAGCAACATGCAATCCTGTGAGTGGTCAAAAACTTCGTCGAACAACTGCAGGGCTTTGCGGTAGTAGCCGGCGGCCTCCTCGAATTTCTGGAGGTGGTCAAAGAGAAGCGCCAGCTTTGCGGTCACCCGGGCGGCCACCGACTTGCGGCCCGCTGCCAGATGCCCGCTGACGGACGCTTCATACGACTTGGCGGCCTCATCGAAAAGCCCGACCGCCTGACAGATGTCACCCGCAATCTCCGAGGCGTCGCCGGCCCTCGGACTCTGCGGCCCGAAAATGCCTACCGCCTTCTCGCGGAATTTTTTCGCCGCAACGTGTTGCTCGGATTCAGGCAACTGGCTGCGCTCCGCGGACAAGTCCCTGCAGAGGACATCCCATAGATCGGCCGTCTTCTGCATAGGCTATGAATCTAGCCGATTGCCGCATTTCGGACGAGAGGAAAATCACGTTCCGCCGAGAAGTTTGAGCGCGGTCAATCGGCTCGCGGGGACTTTCCCTCCATAACGTTCGAGCGCCGCGAGCGGCCGGCCGCCCTCCTCGTGAATCCCGATGGCGCGGGAGAGTTCCGCCTCAAAGTGTTCGATCGCGCGCAGTGTTGCAGGCTTTTCGGAGAGGTGCCGGATGGCGCGCAGAAGAAGATCGAAAATCTCCGGTGCGGGCTCTGCGGGCTCCGTGCACAGATCGACCAATTCGGCAAAATAGCCGCACGTATAGACGTTGGCGCAGGGTACAGTGGACGCATTAAAAGCCGTAATAACCTTAACTTCCCGCAACTGGTGCAGTGGTGGCGATCCCTTGCCGCGCGCAAAGCCGATCTCGGCATGATAGAAAAGATCGAGCTTGCCAGCGAACGGACTGCCCGGGCGGCGGGCGGCCTTTGCCATCGCCCGGATCTTGCCGAGATCCGGAAGGAGCCAGGTCGTCAGGAAGCTGGTGTCACTCCACACCGTCCGCCGGATCAGGATCGCTTCGCCTTGTTCCATGATGGGGTCCTTCCCGCAGGCTCCGCCGGTTGGAGCATCCTGCTCACGATGCAAAATCGACGAACCACTCCTGCACGACACCGTAGAAATGCATCTGGATCCGCGCGTGGTCACGCGGATTCTCGATCACGGCCGGCAGTTCCTCGGAGAGTTCCTTTTCGGTGAAGGCGTGCAGTTCCGCGAGCGCAAGGCGGGCCTGGGTGAGAACGCTGAGCCAGGCATCGACATGGCCGGCGGGAACGAGAAGCGACCACCCGCGTTTGCCCTCCTTCGCTCCGCGCAGGTCGGCTTGCACGGTGTCGCGCGCCGCCTGGAAGGTTGTATGGAGATCGGGATGCACAAAGGCGCTCCAATCCTCGCAGAGCGATTCCTCCTCTTCGCCTGCCGGAAGGGGAAAGAGCCGCGCCTCAACGCGCGGATCATCAACCGAAGCCGCAGTAACCAGCCCGCTCAGGAGCGTGAAGAGAAACGCCGGAATCTGGCGGAATTGCGCCGCGCCGTCCTTTGTGATCGAAATTTCCATCCCGCCGGGCAATCCCTGCTAGCCTGGAGGCCAGGCGAGCGGGCGGCCACCCAGAAGGTGGACATGAAGGTGAGGAACGGTCTCGCCACCGTGCGGGCCGTTGTTGGCGACCACGCGGAATCCCGTTTCCGCGATGCCCAACTCGCGGGCGAGCTTTGCCGCGGTGAGGAAAAGATGGCCGACCAGTGCGGCGTCGTCGGCCTCGGCGATGCGCGGTACCGGAGTCTTCGGCACGATGAGCACATGGACGGGTGCCGCGGGCGCGATGTCCCGGAAGGCGAGACAAAGATCGTCCTCATGAACGATGTCGGCCGGGATCTCCCGCGCGATAATCTTTTCAAAAAGCGTCATGAAAGCTGGAGGTGGAGTTCGTTGGCGCGCTGGCTCAGGCCGATCTCGCCGCGGACAAAAGCAACGATCTCGCCGAGGAGTCCGGAGCAGTCGCTGCGCCAGTTCTTTGCCGAGCGCAGCATCTTCACGCAGCGGTGGAGATCGCAGAGCTCGACCTGAAGAGCCGGCGATGCGATGACCGCACGGAGCCGGGTGCGCAGGAGCTCGAAAAAAACCAGTTCGTAGCCGTGACCTGCCTCGCGGGCGAGCTCGGCCAGAGAGATCCGCTCGGGCGGCGGCATCGTGCGGAAATGGTCGGCGACGTCGGAGTAGCCGATCACCTGGAGGACCGACTGGACGGCCTTTTCCAGCCGGCAGATCGTGACGACGTGCTCGTCGAAGTCCTGCTGCAAAAAGCTGGTCACGCTTTCGGTGACGTGGTCGGCGAGCCACCACTTCTTGTAGCCGGCGGTCTCGGCCGCGCGGACGAGGGCGGTCGAGAGCCAGCCACGCTCGAAGTTCATCACACGGCCGTCCGTGAACCGGACGAGGGGCATGTTGTCGCGAAGGGCGATCACGGTTTCTTGAAAAGTTCCGGCTGCGCGGCGCTGCGGGCGGCGCGTTTTTCGAAGGATTGGATCTCCTCGATGAAGTCGCCGATTTCTTGAAATTGGCGGTAAACCGAGGCGTAGCGGACGTAGGCGACCGGATCGAGGCCATGGAGTTTTTCCATGACCTTTGCGCCGATGACGCGCGTCGGGATCTCGCGTTCCTGCATCGCTTCGAGGTCGTGGATGATCTCTTCCACCGCCTGCTCCATTTCGCCAAGGCCGATGGGGCGCTTCTCGCAGGCTTTGGTAATGCTGCCCAGGAGCTTGCTGCGGTCGAGGGGCTCGAGGCGGCCGTCCCGTTTGATGGCGCGGAGCTCGATGCGCTCGATCTGCTCGTAGGTCGTGTAGCGCGTCTCGCAATCCATACACTCGCGGCGCCGGCGGATCGTCATCCCGTCCTTCGAGAGGCGGGAATCGATCACTTTATCCTCCAACGAGCCGCACTTCGGACAACGCATATAGTATGAAAGCAGGAAACCGACCGACAATCCTCCACAACATCTTGCGTCGTCAAATCATTTCCGAGACTCCGCCGCGGCTTTCTCCCGCACAAGCGGCCGCACGGCTTGCGGGCCCGGCGGGCGGGGTTTGACGCGCGGCCTGCCACCGCCTAGCGTGGCGGGCTCATCCCACATGCCGAACGTCATCAAGCTCTCCCAACTCTCCGGCGGAATCCGGGTTGCCACATGCGAGATGCCACATGCCGAGACGGCCTCGATGGCGATCTGGGCTTCGGTCGGCGGCCGTCACGAACCCGCGGCGCTGAACGGGATTTCGCATTTCATCGAGCACATGCTGTTCAAGGGAACGGCGAAGCGCTCCGCGCGGCGGATCATGCAGGAGATCGAAGGCGTCGGCGGTGACATGAACGCCTACACCGCCGAGGAGCGCACCTGTTACTACGCGACCGCCGCGGCCGAGTTTTTTCCAAGGGTCTGCGATGTTCTTTGCGACATCTATCTCGAGCCGCGCTTTGCGAAGCAGGATATCGAGCGCGAGCGGGGCGTGATCGGCGAGGAGATCCTGATGTATCGCGACGAGCCGTCCGCGCTCGTGCAGGAAAATCTCAACGCCACCTACTGGCCCCGGCACGCGCTCGGCCGTCCGCTCACCGGCACGCTGGAGACGATCGAATCGATGGGCCGCGAGGAATTCCTTGCCTACCGCGCCACCCACTATCAGGCCTCCAGCACGGTCGTCTCGGCGGCGGGGCGGGTCCGCCACGAGGAAGTCGTTGCCCGGATCGAGCGCTCGCTTGGCAGCCTCGGGCGCGGACGTAAACCCTCGGCCCGCCCGGCACCTGCCGTTCCGGCCACGCCGCGACTGCATATTGAGGCGCGCGACGTGCAGCAGACGCAGGTGGCGATGGCCCTGCCGGCGATCAGTCATTTCGACGAGCGGCGCTATGCGTTTCACCTGATGAACGTAATCCTCGGCGGCAATGCGAGCTCGCGGCTCTTTCAGGAACTTCGCGAAAAACGGGGCGTCTGCTACTCGGTGAGCAGCCATCCGCTCACGCTGGCCGACTCGGGTGTTCTCAATGTCTCGATCGGCCTTGACCGGCGGAACCTCGAGAAGTCGCTTTCGATCATACTCGGGCAGTTTACGAACCTCTGTGACAAGCCGGTCGGTGAGGCCGAGCTCCGGCGTGCGAAGGAATATGCGGTCGGCAGCAGCCGCATGGCCCTTGAGCGTGCGTCGAGCCAGAATATGCGCATCGGAAGCTCGGTGCTCATCTACGGAAAGATCGTCGAGCCGTCGGTTGTTCACGAAAAGCTCCGAGCGGTGACCGCGGAGGAAATCCGCGACATTGCGAAAGCGGTGCTCGATCCCGCCCGCATCACGATGGCGCTCGTCGGACCGGACCCCGATACCAAAATGATACGGAGAATGCTCGGCTTATGAACGGTGTGATCTTTGACTGGGACGGCGTGGTGATCGATTCCTCGGCGCAGCATGAGCGCTCGTGGGAACTCCTGGCGGCCGAGCTCGGTAAGCCGCTGCCGGAGGGACATTTCAAAGCGGGATTCGGAAAAAAGAACCAGGAAATCATCCCCACGATCCTCGGCTGGACGTCGGATCCCGATGAGGTCCAGCGCATGGGTGACCGCAAGGAAGTTCTCTACCGGGAACTGGTGCGCGATCAGGGCGTGCGGGTTCTGCCCGGTGCCCGTGAGCTCCTTGAAGCCCTGCGTGCGGCGGGGATTCCCCGCTCGGTCGGCTCATCGACTCCGCGTTCGAATCTGGAGGCCATCTTCGCGGCAACCGGACTTGGTGGTCTTTTTGATGCCGTTGTCTGTGGGGACGATGTGAAGCATGGCAAACCGGCGCCGGATGTCTTTCTTCAGGCGGCAGAGCGCCTCGGCCTGACCCCGTCGGATTGCCTCGTGATCGAGGATGCGCATGTCGGCATCGAGGCGGCGCATCGCGCGGGCATGCGGGTCCTCGCGGTCGCCACGACGCATCCGCTCGACGAATTGGGCGCTGCCGATGCGGCGGTCGCCTCCCTCGCGGACGTCGATCCGGCTTTTCTCCTCCGCATTCTCCGGGACTGAACTCCTTCGGGTTTTGTATTGGAAAGACCGGGCGGATTCTCTGTCATGACGAAATGAGATCTGCCATGCGCTTCGTCCTTCGCGCCGTCTTTCTTATTGTCGTCGTCGCCCTGCTGGCGACGGGCGCCTTTCTGGAGTGGCTGAAATCTGAGCGCGCCGAGAAGATGACCATGCTCGCCGGCGTGTCGACCCTCGCCACGACGGAGCTGGGCACCGTGGAATACCGGCAGACCGGTGA
>CAZSMN010000115.1:0-10607 GCA_964607615.1 uncultured Chthoniobacterales bacterium
CCGACGTTCTCGACCCCGCCCTCCTCCGTCCCGGCCGCTTCGACCGTCAGGTCACCGTCGGTCTGCCCCATGTGAAAGGACGCGAAGAGATCCTGAAAGTTCACTCCAAAAAGGTGAAGCTCGCGGACGGTGTCGATCTCGGCATTCTCGCGCGCGGAACGCCCGGCTACTCCGGTGCGGAGCTCGCCAACGTGATTAACGAGGCCGCCCTCCTCGCTGCCCGCAAAGGCCTCCGCGCCATCGGGCAATACGAGCTCGAAGAAGCGCGCGACAAGGTCCGCTGGGGCAAGGAGCGCCGCAGTATGGCCATGAGCGAGCGGGAAAAAATCTCCACCGCATGGCACGAGGCTGGACACGCTCTCATCAACGTCATCCTCGAGCACACCCACCCGCTCCACAAGGTGACCATTATCCCGCGCGGTCCCTACCTGGGTGCCACGATGTATCTTCCCGAGGGCGACAAGTATTCCACCCAGCGCAAGGAAGCTCTCGATCTTCTTGCCGTCACGATGGGCGGCCGCATCGCGGAAGAGATGTTCACCAACGATGTCTCCAATGGAGCCTCCGGCGACATCCGCCAGGCCACCACCCTCGCCCGCCGGATGGTGTGCGAGTGGGGCATGAGCTCGCTCGGCATGATCAGCTTCAGCGAGAACAATGACTACGTTTTCCTCGGCCGCGAGATGTCCCGCTCCCGCGAATACAGCGAGGCCACCGCGCAGCAGATCGACGCCGAGGTCAAGCGCATCATCGATGAGGCCTATGCGCGCGCCACCGAGATCCTTGAAGCCAATCGCGACAAGGTCGAAAAGATCGCCAAGGCTCTCCTTGAATACGAGACGCTCGATGCCGAGCACATCCGCGAGATTCTGAAGTTCGGCGAAATCAAAAACCCGCCCAAAAACCAGTCAGCCCCGCCTCCCCTCCCGCCGCCGCCGGCCGACGCCCCTGCCGAACTTCCCGAGCAGATCAAACCCGAGCTCCCGCCCGGCGGTCTCGCCGCTCCCGCCCCGGCTTAGGCCGCGGGATCCCCGATGGTGGTGCCCCGACCCGGCCTCCTCGATCCATGACGCACCAGCGATTCGGTTTCGTGCTGGTGATGCTGGCGATGTTTTCGCTCATCGGAGGACATTGGGGAGTTCTTCAATCCGTGGCCTGGGCGGGCATGATCATCGATTATTCGAAAAACGCTCCCCTCACGTCCGCTATCAAGCGCACCTTCAGCGGCGAAGCACCCTGCCGGATGTGCCATGCGATCAAAGAGGGTCGCAAAAACGAGCAAAGGCTCCCGGCCACTCTGAAAGTCGAAAAGAAATCCGATTCCTTCCTTGCAGCAGATTCGTTGCGCGTTCGGCTTCCGCGTAGCGACACCTTTTCCTACCCTCGCGATGACGGCCGCTTTCTTGCGGCCCGCTTCGCTCAGCCTCCGGATCCTGTCCCCATAGAGGCCTGATTTTTTCGCGTCTCTTCTTCTCAGGAGACGCTCTCAAATCCTCTCGTCCGACCCATCCTCAGGTGGGTCACACCCATTTCCAGGCGGAACTTACCTTCCTCTGCGGAGTCCGAACGGATACCGCGCGCGAAGTGGTCCGCCTACCGTGCCTACCGCACACCAACCCAATTCATTGCTTTGAAAATCACATTCTTCACCCTTCTTTCCACCATTGCCGTGGCCCATGTGGCCTCGGCCGCACTTATCACCTCCGTCCCCGGTCCCGATGACCAAGGCGGCATGCTCATGCCCATGGTCTCGATTCAGGCCACCGCGGGTATGGGCTCGAACCCGACCGCCGGCATCATCAACGTTTCGTTCGCCCCGCCCTCGGTTCCGGCGTTGAATTCCCTCGAATTCTGGAGCCCGGGCGACTGGTTCGCCGAGAGCGCCGCCTGGCGGCCGGATATCGGCTCCCCCGCTGGCGTCGGCGGCACACCCTTGGCAAACGCCGGCGCCGGCGATCTCTTCAACAACCAATACGGCTTCATGTTTATGGGCATGGGAACCATGATGATGGCGAACATTCCGACGGGGAAATCCCTCGGCATCAAGCTGACATCGGTTTCCTCCAGTCTGCTGGAGTCCTACAACTATAGCAGCTCGGCAAACCGCTGGGACCAGGTTTTCCCGACCGTGAACTCGCAGGTCCTATGGAACGGCTCGATGTGGCACAACTACTTCACCCTCCCGGCCTCTGCTCCGGCGGGGACGTATACCGCCACGTTCAGCATCTTTATCGCCGACACACCCTTCACAGGAACCACCGGCTTCGCCCAATACGATGCCGCTGCCGCCGCTGCCGTCGCCGACCCGAACTTCACCGCGGCATCGGTCAACTACACCTGGGCCGCCGTTCCGGAACCCTCCACCGTAGCCATGCTCGTTCTCGGTGCCGGGCTCGCCGCTGTCGTCCATGCGCGCCGTCGACGCCCGTAAGGCACCCCCGGACTCCAAAGCGTTTACGCTGATCGAGTTGCTCGTCGTGATCGGCGTGATCGCCGTTCTCGTTGCCCTCTCCCTGCCGGCTCTCAGCCGTGCAGGGAGCACGGCCGGACATGCCAAGTGCCTGAATACAATGAGCCAACTCGGTCGCGCCTTCATGCTCTATGCGGCCGATAATGATGGCACCCTGCCGAGAAGCTATCATAGTGCCGCCACCTATCGAAGCCCGAACTGGCCGGTCGCCATCGCGCCGTTCCTCGGCATTGACGCCGACCCTTCCAGCCAGGAATGGACAACGGCCTTCAATAAGTTCTTCCGCTGCCCGGCGGATCCTAATCGCAGTCCGCTCCAATACAGCTACGGCCTGAACGTCCACTTTGAGCTCGATCCCGAAGGGGATGACTACATTGGAAGCCCCGCCACATGGCGCAAGACAACCGCCGGATGCCACCCCGCACGAACCATCCACCGCGCCGAGAGCCCCCCCACACTCTACGCGGATCATTTCATGTGCCACCAGTGGAGCAGCCTGAAAGCAGCCAAAAACGCCACCGCCCACACCCGGCACAACGGGCGTTCACACTTCCTCTTCCTTGACGGCCATGTCGAGCGCCTCCCCATCGAGGCCACCTTCGATCCCGCAAAGGCCGTCAACCTTTGGAATCCCTCGTTGGCCGGAAAGAACTAGCCCGCCGCAGCGCAATCCAGTCCTCCCACACGACAAAAGATTGACGTAAATCACAATATTCCAGACGCTGGGGTTTATGCTTCGGAGGTCCGGCCAAGTCCTGCTCTGCTTTGCGATGTTTTCCATCGCCGGCGGACACTGGGCTCTCCTTCAAGGTGTGGCATGGGCTACCATGATCGCCAAGGCGTCCCAAACCGCTCCTCTCGCCCAAGCCGTCCAAGAGACCTTCAGTGGGAAAAAGCCGTGTCACCTCTGTCATGCGGTCGAAGAGGGACGAAAAAAGGAACAGGATCTGCCGGCCACCGTGAGGTCGGATGCGAAGATCGACAAGTTTGTCGCCCGCGCAGCCACTCCCCTGCCGGCACCTTTGTCGCGAAGCTATTCTTATCCTGTCTCTCTCGACGAATTTACGCAACCGGTCTCCCCTGAGCCCGCTGTTCCGGTCCCCATCGGGGCCTGATTCACTCACGATCGCCCCGCTTACGGGCACATCATTGGATCGCGCGGAGAGTTCCTGCCGTTGTTCGGCGCTTGCTTCGGGACTCTCCGAGGAAAAACCAGCCCCGGCCTGCATGGTTTCGGGGTCTCCTCCCTGCGCTTGAAGCATGGAATATCCCGTTTATGAAATTTACAAAAGTACTACTCTTCGCCGTAGCATCCCTTGCAGCTCTCGTGGATGCCTCGGCACACGTCAGCGTCGGCGGTAATCGCACCCTCGGGACCGTCGACAACGCCACGGCCACCAACTTCGGGCGCACCGTGGCCACAAGCTCCGGCTGGGCGGATGCCACCGATTCCAACTGGGGCGACTCCCACCACTTGGTCGCTTTCAAGTTTACCCTGGCGAGCACCCAGAATGTCACCATCACCGTTCAACGGAATGACCTCGTCAGCCAGACCGGTAGCACCGGCATCTTTCTGCCGGCCTTCTCGCTCTATCAGACGCCTCTCTTCCGAAGCTCAACCCATGACACAGGTCCCGCAACCAGAGCCTACCTCACCGAAACCTACGGGACCGGCGCGACGGGCGAGGCCTTCACGGATTCCAACAGCTCCCTCGCATGGGACGTCGGCGAGTCGTTCACCGATGCAAACGGGAACGGTGTCTATGACGGCCCGGGCATCGACGGCTCAGGGAAAGAAGGCGTCTTCCAAGCGCTGGCTCCCTGGACGATCTATGTCGACGCCACCAATGGCCTCCCCATGTTCTTCGACACCATCATCGGCCATGCGGCTGATGGAACGGCGGCGAACTATGGCAACGCGCCCGGCATCAACGGGGACGGCGTGGCCGACGGAACGGTGACCGCAACGTTCACCAACCTCGCAGCAGGAGACTACTACCTGTTTGCGGGGGGCGCGAACTTCCTTGCGCAAAACACCGAGGGGCTAACCTATGGTCCGAGTGCGAACGCCTACCCGACTTACGGACTCGGAGTCACTGTCTCGGCTGTGCCCGAACCCTCCACCTACATGCTCATCGCACTGGCTGCGGGCGGTCTGCTCGCCCTCCGCCGTTTCCGCATTCGACGAAACTGAGAAAAATCCTCCGCCCCGGCCCGCAAGGGCCGGGGCGCCTTCTCTGCACCATGCCAACCCGCTCCACCAACCCGCATGCGTTTACCCTCGTTGAACTGCTCGTCGTCGTAGCGATTCTCGCTATCCTCTGCACGCTCGGGATCAGTGTCGCACAGGGCGCGGTAACCCGCATGCATTCAACGAAATGCCTCACCTCCCTGCGGCAGGTCGGCATTGCGATCCAGCTCTACACCGGTGACCATGCCGGACGCCTCCCCGACACCGGACACGTGAGAACAGCCGATGGTTCCTCGCTTTCCTGGACCAACACCCTCTCCGAATACCTGAGCAAAAATTTCATCGGTCGCTGCCCCGCCAATCAGGATTCTCCCGTGGCGGTCACCTACGGATGGAACGACCTTCTCACAGATTCCTCGGGAGCGGGTATTCTGGTCTCACGATGCCGCGCACCCGGCTCCACGATTGCAGTGGCCGAGACGGCCGACACTTACACCTCGGAGCATTTCCACTTCGCATCCGCCCGCACGCGGGTCACTTTCAACCAGTTCAAATCGTCTGTTGGCGTCGACCGTCACGGGACCACTGCCAACTATCTGTTTGTGGATGGCCACACGGAGAATCTCACCGCCACGGACATCCGCAACCGCCTCAACGCCCCCGATAGCACTCTCATTCAGCCATGAAACATCTACCCCTCCTTACGGCTCTTTTCCTTTTTCCCCAGTTTCTGTCGGCCCATGATCACGTGGAAATCGGGCTCGACCCATCAAATCCTTCCAAGCTCAAGATCGTCGCAACCCCGCCCGCACAGTTGGCGACCTATTTCCCGACCGGCGAAGCGCCGAGCTACGATACGCCCGGCTTTCCCGGAAAGGCGTATGCCACGGTGCTCACCTTCAGCGCCTTTGACAACGCTCCGCCTCCACCGAATGGCGCGCTCGTGCGGATCGATCTCGTCGCCGTTAGTGGACCCGCCGGGGGAGCATTTTCGTTTTGGGAGATAGGAGCCTCGACACCCACATGGCAGCGTTCCTCCGGCTGGAATGCGGCGCCTTCCGACCAGCCGTTTCTTTTCGCGAGTGAGGACAGCACTGGATACGGGCACATCCACGGCAGGGCCTTCAGTTTCAACCGGGCCGGAACGTACGATATCACGTTCCGAGCTGTCGACACAACCGGAGCCTACCAGAGCAGCGATCCGATCATCGTCCGCTTCACGGCCATCGATCCCCCGCAGTTGTCGATTTCCTCACAGGCGGGTTCCATCCATCTCACCTTTGCGAGCCGGGCGGACCTCGTTTACGATGTCCAAAGTTCCACCACCCTCCAGCCCAACAGTTGGACCACGATCGACACCCTCGACGGCACGGGTGGTCTGCTGGACTTCTCCGAGCCGCTCAACAACCGCCCAAGGGTCTTCTATCGCCTGGTCGAATATCAGTAGCCGCACGGAAAAACTGCCGCTGGATATCTCCGAGGGATTCGTTCAACATCCGCGCATGCTCGAGGCTATCGAAAAACTTCTCGCCCTGCAGGACAGGGACCAACGGCTCCGAACCTTCCGCCTCGAACTGGATGCGATTCCCGTCGAGAAGGGAGCGAAGGAACGCCTCATCAAGGAAGCCGCCGACCGCCTCGAGAAAGCCAAGACGCGTGCCAAGGAGATCGAGGTTTCAAAGAAAAACCTTCAGGTCGAAGCGGCCGCCAAGCGCGAGCAGATCGCCCGCTACAAGACCCAGCAAATGCAGACGCGGAAGAATGAGGAGTTCACTGCGCTGGCCCATGAGATCCAGACCGCCGAGAAGGTGGTTTCGGATCTTGAGGATCGTGAGATTTCCCTCATGGAGGAAGCCGAAGGCCTCAAGCCGGAGATCGCCACAGCCGAGGCGGCCTTTTCCGAAGAGAAGAAAAAGTTCGAGCTCCAGATCGCCGCTCTTGTTGCCAAGGAGGCCAACCTGAATGAACGGATTCAAGAGCTACAAGCCGCCCGCACGGCCTGCGTGGCCGGCATTGATGAGGACCTCCTCGAGCGCTACGAGCGGCTTTTCCGCAACAAGGGCGGCAACGCGGTTGTAGCCCTCGAGCACGATGTCTGCACGGGCTGCCACATGAAGGTGACGACCCAGACGACTGTCGAGTTGAAGGCCCAGAAGACGATCGTCTCCTGCCCGCAGTGCGGCCGTCTTCTCTATCTCCCGGCCTGAAACTGCCGGGCCACTTGCCCCGGAAAAGGAAACGGGCGGCAGGTTTCCACCTTGCCGCCCGTTCCGGTTAATGGGTTTCGATTAGAGGCCGACCTGGGAAGGAAGCACTGTTTGGGTCGTGCCTTCCTTTTTCTTGTCGGACTTTTCCTTGTCGCCACCACCGCAACCGCCGCCGGGGCAGGAACCCGCGAAGGCCGAAGAGGCGGAGAACGCGACAACAACAACTGCTGAGAGCACGAGTTTGATCATAACAGCGGGAACATCGCTCCGCCTCGTGAGGTGTCAAATGCTTTTCCAATGCGGGTCTTTTGCAAGCCTGCTGGAAAAAGACTGACAGCCGGAGGCGAATCCACTATCCGAGATCGCATGGGTGCCATGTCACGATCGAGCTACGTGCCCCAGCTCGACGGCCTGCGCGCCGTCGCCGTGATTCTGGTAATCCTCCACCACTATGGCATCCACCCCTCGGGCGGCTGGGATTGGGGGCCGATCGGACCTGCCGTCTTCTTCATGCTCAGTGGCTACCTCGTGACGCGGAGCATGGGTTCGCTGGAGAGAACCTCGGGGCGTCTCGGTGCCTTGCTGACCTTCCACTTCCGGCGGCTCTGCCGTTTGATGCCCGTTCTTCTTCTCCTGGTGGTGGCCGGCAGCATCCTCGGGTATTCGGAGTTTTCGGACGCCTGGACCTGGCATCTGAGCTTCGCGACAAACTTTCACATCGTGAACATCGAGGAATGGTGTGGCGGTGCCTCGCACCTCTGGTCGCTCGGCGTCCAGGAGCAGTTTTACCTTCTCTGGCCTCTCCTGCTACTGGCGATTCCCCGCAATTGGCTTCTGCCGTCTGTGATGGCGCTGGCTTTGCTCGGCGTAGCCTGGCGCATGGGCTGTATCGTCACCGGAGCCTCCTCATTCACCCGGTGGCTGATGCTTCCCGGCTCGTTGGAGGCCTTCGCCTCCGGAGCTATTGTCGCCGTCTTCGCAAACCGTTCGGCCGGCCTGCCGCTATGGGTAAAGCTCGCCGCAGTCCCAGTGGCAGCCCTCATGTTTGCGATGTCCACAGCCCTTCGATACCTTCCGCAGGACTCTCTCCTCTCCGCATGGGTCGAGGTCCCCGAGAGCTTGTTCTTCGGATGGCTGCTCTTCCGGCTCCTGGATCCCGGCTCCTGGCCATCGAGAATTCTGAGTCATCCCTGGGCGGCGGGCGTCGGAAAGCTCAGTTACGGTCTGTTTCTCTTTCACACGCTGGTAGGCATGGTGGTCTCCGAATCGCTCGCCCAGTCAGGCCTGCAAATTCCCAGACCCGTCCTGGTCATCAGTTTGATTCTCATCACCACAGGGCTTGCTGCAGCGAGCTACTATACGATCGAACGCCCGATTCTGCAGTGGTCAAAGAATGTGATCCTCCCCGACCCGGCTCCGATCATCGGCTCTCTCCGGATTCTGATGCGGCGGGTTTTCCCCGATTCCTCATCCGGCCGCTGACCTACCCGTGGATGAGCAGGTGGATGTTCTCCGGCAGGCTCTGCGCCACTTCCGACGCCACGTTACCCCGTAGCATCTTCGTCAGAGATCCGCGGTGCGAGGATCCCATGATGAGGTAGTCGACTCCCAGCGTCGCGGCCATATCGACAATGAGCGGAGCAGCCTGCGCGGCCGAAGCATAGACCGGAACGGTTGTAATACCCCTGGTGCGCCCGATCTGGAGAGCAGTAGTGAGGATGGCGCTCGCTTCCGGATCATCCTGCCAGCGGGAGGCCTGCACCGAGGGTGCCGCTCCCGGATAGAGCACGGCAATCTCCCGCACGTAGAGAATGTAGAGTGAGGCTTTCCTCAGCTCGGCCTCATCAAAAGCAAACCTCAGCACCGGAGTGAGTCCACGAACGCAGACGAGAATCTTCTGCGTATCCGCAGCCGGCATGCGGAGCGCTTCAACGACCTCCGGCCGCACCAGGTCGGCGACTTCCTTGGACACGGTCAGCGTGCGGATGCCGCTCAGACGCTGCGCATACGCCCAGAGGCCGAGGCCGGCAATCAAAACACAGACAACGAAGAAAAGCGCATCGTGCTTGGAGTGGGCGAGCGTGAACTCTACCGCCACGAGAATCAGAAAGGTAAAGCCCATCAGGGCACGCTCCGCCCAGTGCATAGGGAGCTTCATGTTCGTCACACACGACCCCAGATTCACACAAATCGCGCCTACCACACCGATCGCATAAAGGCCTGCGAGCGCTTCGAAATTGTCCGTGAGCAAAAGCACAATGAGCGGGAGCCCGACCGCAATCGCCAGCGGAACGTAGGGGACGCCGTGATTGTTCAGACGTGCGAACGACTTGGGCATGTCGCCCTCGCGGGTCATCATGAACAGCAGACCGACCAGGGCGGCCACCGCGGTATTCACGGCGCTCAGCAGCAGAAGCGCGAAGACGACGCCAACGATAAAACCGAAGATGCCGCCAAAGGTCGGCCCGAAATTCATCGTGCCATACTGCTCGGCGAGAAAGCGCAGCATATCCTCTTTGCGCTCGACCATCTTGGCTGCGAGATCCTTCGGGAGGGAAAGCATCGCCCAACCGAGAAGTGCAGTGCCCACGCTGACCTCGAGAGCAACCGGCAGAATCGCCTTTGCACTCGCCCAGCCCACCCTGGGATGCCCGATGACGGATCCCTTGTCCGGCTTGAGCGTGCCGGTTAGGTTCGCGATAGCCTCCACACCGCTCAGTGCAAGGATCACCCCGACAAAGGCCGTCCAGGTTTTCCCAAAATCATCATGCAGAGGCTCAAGATGCGTCGTCGTCAAAAAGCGCGCGCTGAGAAGGATAATGGCTACGACAACAATGACGGTCGGCAGCGCAAGCGCCACGGCGAAGCTTCCGCTGTGACGGGGCCCGAAAACATTGATCGCGCCGATCACCAGGATGGCCAGCATCGTGGAGACCATCACATATTGCTGCGGAACCCCAAGATAGCTGAGCGCCGCCCACCCGCTCAGCGCTGCCGTTACCGTCAGATCAGCGACCAGCAGCAGGGCTCCGACAACGGCCAGAAGTTTGCCGTGCACCTTGGCGGCCGAGTAAACACCTCCGCCATCCGGGAAGCACCGGCAGACCACAAGATAGTTCAGCCCGACCAGCGCCGTGAGCGCACAGACGGCGAGAATGATCGGGAGGGAAGCGAAGCCGGTCGCCGCAAAGGCAAGGCCGATCACATACGCTTTGCTGGTTCCCCAGTCTCCGTAGAGGAGTGCTGAGGCCCGTTGCCAATCGAGATTCCGCGGCCGCTGAATAGAGAGATCTTCCAAGTGGCGGAGATTCTTGGAACAGCGCTTCTCCGCCGTCAAACCTATTCCAAAGCCACCCCGTGCGGTGCGTTACCAGGCTCAGAAGTTTTACAAAACGGCGACGCCGCAGCCAGCGCGCAGAGAGCACCGGTGGATCTGGCCAGGCTACACCGCGACGGCAGCGCTGTGCCGCGCAAACATGGCGAGCGTCTTCTCACGCGCCACCGCGTGGTCGACAATCGGGAGGGGATAGCCCTTGGCCAAGCGCATTCCCGGCTTGGGAGGATCGTAGAACGACGAGGCGGGGAGGCCGGCCAATTCGGGAACCCAGCGTTTGATGTAAGTTCCTTCGGGATCGTAGCGCTTGGTCTGCGTCCACGGATTCTGAATCCGGAAGTAAGGCGCTGCGTCGGCTCCGGTTCCCGCGCTCCACTGCCAGCCGCCGTTGTTGCTGGCGATCTC
>CAZSMN010000116.1:0-10603 GCA_964607615.1 uncultured Chthoniobacterales bacterium
GATGTCGCCGCCGTAGCATTTCGCGGTCACGTTTTTGCGCATCGCGCTCACGTTTTCACGGGCGACAATCTTGCCTCCGATCGCGGCCTGGATCGCCACCTGGTATAGCTGCGTCGGGATGACCTCCTTGAGCTTGGCCGCGAGCGCCCGCCCGCGGGACTCCGCCTTCTCCCGGTGAACGATCGAGGAAAACGCGTCGACGGGCTCGTTGTTGACGAGCATCTCGAGCTTCACCAGCTTCCCTGCGCGGTAGCCGGCCTGCTCGTAATCCATCGAGCCGTAGCCGCGCGTGATCGATTTGAGCTTGTCCACAAAGTCGACCAGAATCTCGTTGAGCGGCAGCTCGGTGGTCAGCATGACGCGCTTTGTGTCGATCGACTCCGTGTGGCTGACCTCGCCGCGCTTGTCCATAATGAGCTGCATGATCGGCGAGATGTATTCGTTCGGGATCATGATGAAGCACCGCACAATCGGTTCGCGGATCTCCTCAATCACGCTGGGGTCGGGCAGCTGGTCCGGATTGTCGACCTTGAGAAGTTCGCCGTTCGTCCGAAGGACCTCGTAGATGACCGACGGGTAGGTCGCGATGATGTCCATGTCGAACTCGCGCCGCAGGCGCTCGAGAATGATCTCCATGTGGAGAAGGCCGAGGAAGCCGCAGCGGAATCCGAAGCCCAGCGCGATGCTCGACTCCGACATGTAGTGAAAGGCCGCGTCGTTGAGCTGAAGCTTGCCCATCGCAGCCTTCAGGTGCTCGAAGTCCGCCGTATTGATCGGATAGATGCCGCTGAAGACCATCGGCTGCACGACCTGGAAGCCCGGCAGCGGCTCTTCCGCCGGGATGCGCGCGCTCGTGAGCGTATCACCGACCTTGACCTCGGAACTCGTCTTGATATTCGCAATGACGTAGCCGATGTCGCCCGCGATGAGTTTCTCCCGTGAGAAAAACTTCGGCTGCTGGGGCTTGAAGACGCCGACTTCCTTGACCTCATAGGCGGCATTCGTCGCCATGAGCTTGACCGGATCGCCAGCCTTGACCGTGCCTTCCATGACGCGGGTGTAGATCACGACGCCGCGGTAGGTATCGAACGACGAATCGAAGGTCAGGGCGCGAAGCCGCGCGTCGGGTTTTCCCGAAGGCGGGGGAATCCGCTTGATGACGGCGTCGAGGATCTCCTCGATGCCGATGCCGGCCTTTGCGCTGGCGAGGATCGCCTCGTCGGCCGGAATCGCGAGGATGTCCTCGAGTTGCTTCTTTGCGGTGGCGACGTCGGCGTTGGGAAGATCGATCTTGTTGATCACCGGGATGAGCTTCAGCCCCTGCTTCTCGGCGAGGTGGACATTCGCCACGGTCTGGGCCTCGACGCCCTGGGCGGCGTCGATGATGAGCAGCGCTCCTTCGCAGGCGGCGAGCGAGCGGGAGACCTCGTAGGAGAAATCCACATGGCCGGGCGTGTCCGAGAGGTTCAGCTTGTAGGTCACGCCATCCTTCGCCTTGTATTCCATCGCGATCGGGTGGGCCTTGATCGTGATGCCCCGCTCGCGTTCGAGGTCCATGGCGTCGAGGAGTTGCTCCTGCGACTCGCGCTTCTGGATGGTGCCGGTAAACTCCAGCAGACGGTCGGACAACGTGGTCTTCCCGTGGTCAATGTGGGCGATGATGCAAAAATTGCGCGTGAGTTCGATGGACATCAGAAGGGCGCAAAATATCCGCCAGCCGGAGGGCGCGGTCAATCCTGCGTTCGGGATTCCCTTGCGCCGTCCGGAGGTGTCCGGCATCTTTTCGTAGTACACGCCATGGATCTCGAACCGCCGCAAGAAGCGCCCAAGCCGTTCCGGATGACGCCCCAGGTCTTTCTCGTGCTGGCGATTGTGCTCCTCGCCCTCGCGTTGCCGGTGACCGCGGTTATTCTGGGTGTGATGGGGTTTTTCGGTTCCCGGACATCGGCTCCGGCTCCCGAGATTCCGCAGCTCCGGCAGGCCGTCGAGGCGGTGGCGGACAAGACGTTGGTGGCTCCGACGTTGGACGCTGATCGACGGGTTATCGCGTTGACCGGCACGCCGGACGAGATCCGCAAGCGCCGCGGGCTTCTGCTGTCGGCCGCTGAAGAGCACTCGGCGTCGGTTGTCGACCTCCAGGATCGTCTCCTCGTGACCATTCCCAAGTCCAAAGCATCCGCCTTCGAGCTTTCGGCCCTTATTCCTCCCGCCGCCGAACCTCCCGCCTCCGATCCGGTTCTCTACCAGTTCACGTTACCCGCGCCATGATTGCCGTTGTTTTTGCCCTCGAATTCGAAGCCGCTGACTTCGTCGCCCGCTATGGTCGCCGTCTCAGTGTGGACGTCTGGATCCTTGGCTTCACCGGCCGTCGGGCCGCAGAGGCTCTGGAGCGGCGTCTGAAAGATCAAACGCCCGAGCTCATTGTCTCTGCGGGATTCGGCGGTTCGCTCCAACCCGGTTACCCGATCGGTAAAGTCGTTCTTGGCACGAATTTCACCGACACCCGTTGCTTTGACCTTCTTAGCGGAACGGAATCTCTGGCCAGTGGGGCGTTTGTTACCTCGCCGGATATCCTCGTTTCAGCTCAGCAAAAGCGGGCCCTCGGCGAGTCGACCGGAGCCTGTGTCGGCGACATGGAGACCGCGCACATCGCAGAGATCTGCCGGGCGAGGGGAATCCCGCTCGTAGCCATCCGTTCCATCAGCGACACGTGCGAGGAGGATCTGCCGGTGCCGGGTGATGTTCTTGTAAACCCCGCCACCTCCCGGCCGGACCCCGCCCTGCTTTTCCGCTACCTCTTCACACATCCCCGCTCCGCCATTGGCATGAAGAAGCTCGTGGAAAACGCCCATACCGCACGTGCCACGCTCGCGACGGCACTTTCGGCGATCCTACCCCGTCTTGGTCGGGGTGTTCGCGTCCGCCCCGAGCGTTAGAGGGTCTTTACATTATTTTTATAGTTTTAGGCCGGAGCTTAACTAACTCCCGTGCGGGCAAAGCGCTAATGTCGGGTCATGGGAAATGCATCGTCATCCGGCCATCCGACAAACTCGTTCTGGTCATTGGAAATTCTTCGCGTCTCGTGGCTGCCGGCGCTTCGCAAGCTCGATCCGCGAGAGCAATGCAGAAACCCCGTCATGGCCGTCGTCTGGATCGGTGCCGCGGCCACGACGGTCTTCACGTTCCAGGCGCCCTCACTCTTCAATCTCCAGATCACCGTCTGGCTTTGGTTCACTCTCGTTTTCGCAAACTTTGCCGAGGTGGTTGCAGAGGGCCGCGGCAAGGCGCAGGCGGATGCCTTGCGCAAGCTCCGCACCCGCACGGTCGCCCGCAAGCTCGGAGCTGACCGCGTTGAGGTTCCGGTGAATGCGGCGGAACTCCGCAAAGGAGATCTCGTGGTCTGTGAGACCGGAGACACCATTCCGGCTGATGGCGATGTTATGGAAGGCATCGCGACGGTGGACGAATCGGCGATCACCGGCGAGTCGGCTCCCGTGATCCGCGAGAGCGGTGGAGATCGTTGTGCCGTCACCGGTGGCACCAAGGTGATCAGCGACCGGATTGTGGTGAGCGTAAGCTCGGATCCCGGCGACAGTTTTCTCGACCGGATGATCGGCATGGTGGAGTCTTCCAAGCGACAGGCGACCCCGAACGAGAAGGCGCTTGGCGTGCTCCTGCTCAGCCTGACGGCAGTCTTCCTGATCGTGACGCTGACGCTGCCGGCCTTCGTGGCATTCGGCGAGCGGCAGATGGGCGGTGCGGTGTCCGGTGGAATCTCCCTTCCCGTCCTGGTTGCGCTGCTGGTCTGCCTTATTCCGACAACGATCGGAGCACTGATCAGTGCGATCGGAATCAGCGGGATCGACCGCCTCACGCGCCGGAATGTTCTCGCCATGAGCGGGCGTGCCGTCGAGGCCGCCGGAGACATCGACGTGCTGCTCCTGGACAAGACCGGTACGATCACGCTCGGGAACCGCGAGGCGGTCGCTTTTCATCCCGCGCCGGGTGTCGATCCCCGAACGCTCGCCGAAGCCGCGCAGCTGGCCTCGCTCGCCGATGAGACACCCGAGGGGCGCTCCATCGTCGTTCTCGCGAAAAGCCTTCACGGCCTTCGTGCACAGGAGGTCGCCGAACCGCATGCCAAGGCCGTCCCCTTCAGTGCGCAGACGCGGATGAGCGGACTCGATTTTTTGCGGGGCAACGAAACGGTCCGGCGCATCCGCAAGGGGGCCACGGACTCTGTGGCCGCATGGGTTAGCGAGCAGGGCGGCAGCATGCCTGCGGCTCTCCGGGCCGTGAGCGACGGGATCGCAGGTCGCGGGGGCACCCCACTTCTCGTGGCGGAAAATGCCGGGGCGCTAGGCATCGTGGAGTTGAAGGACATCGTGAAGGGCGGAATCAAGGAGCGTTTTGCCCAGCTCCGCCGCATGGGCATCCGGACGATCATGGTGACGGGCGACAATGCGCGCACCGCCGCAGCGATCGCCGCGGAGGCAGGGGTGGACGACTTTATGGCCGAGGCGAAGCCGGAGGATAAGCTGCAGCGCATCCGCGACGAGCAGGCGGCAGGGCACCTCGTGGCAATGACCGGCGATGGCACCAACGATGCCCCTGCTCTCGCGCAGGCCGATGTGGGCGTTGCCATGAATACCGGCACCCAGGCTGCGAGGGAGGCGGGCAATATGGTCGATCTCGACTCGAACCCGACAAAGCTTATCGAGGTCGTCGAGATCGGGAAGCAACTGCTGGTGACACGCGGTGCACTCACCACCTTCAGCCTTGCTAATGACGTGGCGAAATACTTCGCGATCCTGCCGGCGCTTTTCCTGGGACTGTATGCTGCAGATCCCGATGCGAAAGGGCCTCTGGCGGCTTTGAATGTGATGCATCTCGCGACCCCGGAGTCTGCGATTCTCAGCGCGGTGATCTTCAATGCGCTTGTGATCATTGCGCTCATCCCCCTTGCTCTGCGCGGCGTTCACTACCCGCCGATGCCTGCTGCCACGATGCTCCGGCGCAATCTCCTCATCTACGGCCTTGGCGGGCTGATCGCCCCCTTCGTCGGCATCAAACTCATCGACATCGTCCTCACGACGCTCCACCTCGCCTGAACCTCACTTCTATGAACGAAATCGCATTCATTCCTCTCCTTGTCGGCCTTGCCGCGGTTCTAAGCTGGCCGCTTGGCCGCTACCTCGCATGGGCCATGCAACGCGGCCCCGTCGTCGTCTCCCACGGGATGGATCAACAGTCCTGCCGCAGCTATATCGTATCCCTGCTGATCTTCAATGCGCTCCTTTTTGCGGTCAGCGGGGCGATTCTCTTCGCGCAGCCATGGCTGCCGCTCAATCCCGATAGCCGGGGCCCGTTGAGCTGGGACCTCGTTTTCAACACGACCGCATCGTTCGTCACGAACACGAATCTCCAGCACTATTCCGGCGAGGCTCAAATGAGCTACTTCAGCCAGCTGTTTGCGTTAATGTGGTTGCAGTTCGTGTCAGCTGCGACGGGGCTTGCCAGCCTCGCCGCCTTGGCGCGTGGTCTCTCGGGCCAGGCCGGTTTCGGGAATTTCTTCGTCGACCTCCAGCGTGCGACCTTCCTCGTGCTTCTACCGCTCGCGCTCCTCGTTGGACTGGTGTTTGTGTTCGGCGGGATGCCCATGACGCTCGAAGGAGCCGCGCAGGTGACGACGCTGGAGGGCGGTGCCCAAACGATTGCCCGCGGACCGGTGGCCGCGTTTGTCGCGATCAAGCAACTCGGGACGAATGGCGGCGGGTTCTTCGGGCCGAACTCGACGCATCCGTTTGAGAATCCCACCTTTTTCACCAATACGATCTCGCTGCTGACGATTCTCCTGCTCCCGATGGCCTGCGTGATGATGTTCGGGAAGATCACCGGACGGATGAAACACGCGGCCCTCGTTTTCAGTGTTATGCTCCTTATGGTGCTCGGGAAAATCGGTTGGGCCGTCTGGTTCGAATCGGCCTCGACCGCTGCGTTCTCCGGCATGCCCATCGCGTCAGCTGCGGGAAATCTCGAGGGCAAGGAATTGCGGCTCGGCGCGGTGACTGGGCCGCTCTGGGCAGCCATCACGACGGCGACAAGCAACGGGTCGGTCGGTGCCATGCACAACAGCCTCAACGCTCTCACCGGACTCGCGCCCCTGACCGGGATGTGGCTCAATGAGACGTTTGGCGGGGTGGGGGTCGGCATGATCAATATGTTCGTCTACATCCTCGTGGCGGTCTTTCTCGCCGGTATGATGGTCGGCCGCACGCCCGAGTATATGGGCAAGCGTGTCGAGTCGCGCGAGATGGCGCTTGCCGCCGTGGTTCTCCTTCTCCACCCGTTGTTGATCCTCGGCGGCACCGCGCTTTTCGCCGCGTTGCCGTGGGGAGTGGAGACCATCAAGAATGCGGGCCCGCGCGGTTTTACCGAGATCCTGTATGAGTTCAGCTCGGCGGCTGCAAACAACGGCTCGGGTTATGAAGGGCTCAGCGACAATACAGTTCCCTGGAATGTTGCAACCGGCATCGTGATGCTGCTCGGCCGCTACCTTCCCATCGTGCTGCCGCTTGCGATCGTCGGTCTGCTCGCAGGCAAGCGCCGCGTCGCGGAGACGGCCGGCACGCTGCGCACGGAGACGCCGACGTTCGGCGTCATGCTCGCGGGAGTCATTCTCCTGCTCGGTGCGCTCACGTTTTTGCCGGCCGCCGTGCTTGGTCCGGTTGTCGAGCATCTCCTCACCATCCATCCCTGAGATCTTAAATGAAAAACCTCGTTTCTTCCCTCAAGCTCATCGTCCTTACTTTGTTCGTGTGTTCGCTGGCCTATCCGCTGGTCGTTCTCGCCGTCGCCCGCACGGTGACGCCGGATTCCGCCAGCGGGAGCCTTGTCACGGACGGTGACGGCCGGGTCGTTGGGAGCCGGTTCATTGCCCAGCCGTTCAATACTCCCCGCTACTTCTGGCCGCGCCCGTCGGCGGCGGATTTCAATGCGAGCGCCGCGGGCGGCAGTAACCTCGCTCCCTCCAGCCCTGCCCTTGCCGAGCGCGCGGCCGCGCAGGCGGCACGCTTTGGCGCATCGCCCGCGAACCCTCTCCCGGCCGATCTCGCTGCGGCGTCCGGGAGCGGCTTGGATCCCCACATTTCCGAAGCAGCGGCAAAATTTCAAGCGGCACGGGTTGCGGCTGCCCGGGGGCTTCCGCCGGAGAAGGTTGAGGCGGTCATCGAGACGCTGGCCTTCCAGCCCGGCGGATGGTGGGCCGGCGCGCGGGTGGTGAATATTTTAGAACTGAACCTCGCCCTCGATCGGCTAGAGTAGCGGCGTGGATCACCCTGACAGACCCGGTCCGGAGGAACTGCTGACGCTGAGCCGCGAGGTCGCGCCCACAGGGCGCGGATCGCTTCGCGTCTATCTGGGAATGTGTCCCGGTGTTGGCAAGACGTTTGCCATGCTCAATGATGCGCGCCGGCTGGGGCGTGAGAACGGCGACTTTCTCGTCGGGGTCGTCGAGACCCACGGCCGGCCGGAAACAGCGGCATTGCTGGAGGGACTCCCCGTATTGGAGCGGCGGGAGATCGCCTACCGGGGAACGGTTTTGCACGAGTTTGACCTCGATGCGGCCATCCGAAGCGGAGCTGCGCTCGTGCTGGTCGACGAGCTGGCGCACACGAATGCTCCCGGCAGCCGGCATCCGAAGCGCTGGCAGGATGTGGAGGAACTCCTTGCGGCGGGAATCGATGTCTGGACCACGCTCAACATCCAGCACGTGGAGAGCGTGCTCGACGCCGTGCGGGGGGTCACGGGAATCCGCGTGCAGGAAACGGTGCCCGATGCCTTCCTTGCACAGGCGGACGAGATCCGCGTTATTGACCTCACCCCGGAGGAGCTTTTGCAGCGGCTTGCCGAGGGCAAGGTCTACCTGGCAGGGCGTGCAGCCATTGCGGCGGATTCGTTTTTCCGCGAGGGAAATCTCCGGGCGCTTCGCGAGATGGCGCTGCGGTTCACGGTCCGGAAGGCCGATGCCGAGAAGCGGGCCTTCATGCGCCGGCACTTTATTTCCGGCCCATGGCGCGCGGGTGAGCGGTTTCTTGTCGCCGTGGGAACCGGGCCGCACTCGGAACGCCTTATCCGCATCACCTGCCGGCTGGCCCAGGCGCAGGACGCCGGCTGGGTTGCCGTGCACGTCGATACCGGCAGGGCCCTCAGCGAAGACGAGTCGCGGCAGCTCACCGCGAATCTCACTCTGGCGCGATCCCTGGGCGGGGAGACGGTATCTTATCCGTGCGAGGATCTCGTGCAGGGCATCCTCCATGTGGCCCGCCGCGAGAACGTCACTCAGATCGTCGCAGGCAAGGCCGCTGTCAGCCTCTCATGGGAGAGCCTTTTGCGGAGAGGCATTGCCGACCGGCTGCAGCGTGAGAGCGGAGAGATCGATCTGCTTCTCGTTCATCCGGGAGGTGAGGGGAGGCGCTCCGCGCGGCCTCAGGGCCTTTCTGTCGCGCGTTCGGATTTCGGGCATTTCGGCCTGGCGGCCGCAATGCTGGTGGTGGTCACGTTGGTCGGCCTTCTCATGGAGCCTTTGCTGGGATACCGTTCGGCGGCGTTGCTCTACATTTTGTCTGTTCCCGTGGCGGGCATCTTCCTTCCGCGATGGCCTCTGCTTGCGATGGCGCTCTGCGCGAGTCTGGCATGGAATTTTTTCTTCACCGAGCCCCGCTATACCTTTGCGATGGCGCGCGAGGGGGATGTGATCATCCTTCTTTCCTCGCTTGTCGTCGCTTTGGTGATCGGCCATCTCACCACCCGGCTCCGCCGCCGGGAGGCCAACAGCCGGCTGGCAGAGGAGCGGTCCCGCGCCCTTTACGAACTCACCCGCGTTGCGGCGGCGTCCCCGTCGCTGGCTCATTCCGTAAACGCCTCGCTGGCCCAATTGGAGAGCGTTTTCTCCTGCCGCGTAACCCTTTTGGCCGACAGTTCCGATGGAAGGTTCCAGACCCTGGGGGGCGGTGCATTGAGCGGAAAGGAGGAGTCTGTTTGTCGATGGGCTTTGGAACACGGCCAGGCTGCAGGGCGGTTCACCGATACCCTGCCGGAGGCCGGAGTCCTCGCGCTTCCGCTCAGCGTGAATGGAAAACAGTCCGCCGTCCTCGCGTTGCGTCCTTCGGATGATCAGCTCGCCTCACCCGTCGCGCGTGATCTGCTGGAAACCTTCGCCGCGCATTTCAGCGTGATGTTGGAGAAAGAGGAGTATCTTCGAATGCAGCGCGAGGCGGCTTTGACCGAAAAGTCGCGGCAATTCCAAAGGACTCTCCTCGACCATGTCTCGCATGAGATTAAAACCCCGGTGGCGATCATTCAGGCGGCGGCTGATCAACTGCTGAAGGGAGCCCCCCATCAGGAGCTGATCGCGGAAATGCGCGAGGCGGCCCAGAGGCTCAACCGCGTGATGAGTCAGCTTGTGACGCTGTCGCGCGCCGAAGCGGGTTTGATTCTCCCGGCTCCCGAACTCTGCGATGCTCACGATGTGGTTCGGGAAGCGATGGAGCGGCTCGCACCGGCGGAGGTTTCGCTGCACGGGGAAACCTTTACCTTCCGAACGGATCCTTCCATCCTCGAGACGATCCTTTTCAATCTGATGCACAATGCGACGCGGCATGGCGGAGGGCGGGCGGATACCCATTGCGGGCGTGCCAACGGGCGGGTTTTCTTTGAAATCCGGAACACCGGCGAGCCGATTCCCGAAGCCGAACGCGGGAGAATTTTCGAACGCTTCCACCGCGGGAGCGGATCCGGCCCGGGAGGTATGGGCCTCGGCCTCCCCATCGCCAAGGAGTTCGCGCGGCTTCTCGGAGGCGATGTGAAGCTTTTACGTTCGGACCCGGACGCCTCGGTTTTTCGTGTGGATTTGCCCGACCTGCAAGACGACGCCCATGGACACGCCAATCAAAATCCTGATCATCGATGACGAGCCCCAGATCCGGCGGCTCTTGAAAGTGATCTTTGAGTCCATCGGCTGGAGGGTTCTCGAAGCAGAGAGCGGCACGCACGGGCTGGCGGAGGCGGCGCTGACCCGGCCGGATTGCGTCGTGCTCGATCTCGGACTTCCGGACCTGTCGGGTGGTGACGTGTTGCGCCGGCTCCGCGAGTGGAGCCAGGTTCCGGTGCTCATCCTCTCCGTGCGGGATACTCCGGAGGACAAAGTCGAGGTTCTCGAGGCCGGTGCGGATGACTTTGTCACAAAACCCTTCGACAGCACCGAACTCATCGCCCGTTGCCGCGCCATCATGCGGCGGCGTGAGGTGCGGGTCGAAGCGCCCGTTTTCAACTGCCGGCGTCTCACGATCGACTTCGCCACCCGACGGGTGTCGGTTGGTGGACAGCCGGTCGACCTCTCCACGACCGAGTACGATCTTCTCCGCCTTCTGGCCCTTAATGCCGGCAAAGTGCTCACCCACTCCCATATTCTCCGCACGATCTGGGGGCCGAAATCCGAAGAGCAGCGACAATACCTACGTGTCTACATCGCCGCCCTTCGTCGGAAGCTTGGAGACGATGCATCGAGCAAAACCGAGTCAGGAATCGGCTACCGGTTGCTGGC
>CAZSMN010000117.1:0-10464 GCA_964607615.1 uncultured Chthoniobacterales bacterium
TTTCAGGCTCCGCATCAACGAGGTAACAAGACATGAAGAAATTGCCAGCCTATGTGGCGGTAGCCCTGCTGATCGCCGCCACTCCCTGCCTTCAATCCGAGGAACCAAAGACGACGGTAGCCAGTTCTGGGCAGCCTTTGAACCTTGCTGCTGCGGTGGCATTGTCGCTGTCGAGCAACCCCACCCTCTCAGCTTACAGCTACGATGTGAGGCTGGCAGAGGCACAACAAATTCGGGCTGGGCTGCGTCCCAACCCAGAGATTGGCTTGGAAGTCGAAAATCTGCCCGGCAGTGGCAGCCGCTCCGGGGCCGATGCCACGGAAACGACGCTCCGTCTGAGTCAGGTCGTTGAACTGGGCGGGAAGCGGGCGAAACGCCTCGACGAAGCACGTTTGGCAGGCAGCTTGGCAGAGTGGGATTTTGAGGCCCGACGTCTGGACGTGCTCGCCGAGACAACCCGCCGATTTATCGAAGTCGCCGCCGCGCAAGAGCGTCTGGGACTCGCCCGCGAGGCGACATCTCTGGCACAAACGGAACTCGTGGTCGTCGCAGAGCGGGTTGAAGCGGCACGAAACTCTGTGGTCGAGCAGAAGCGGGCCGAGATCGCTGTCGCCCGTGCCAAAGTCGAGGAGGGACATGCTTCCCATGCTCTTCTGGCTGCGCGGAAAAACTTGGCTGCCATGTGGGGGGAAGAAACCCCTTCGTTCGGCCAGGTTCGTGCCAGCTTTTTTGCCCACCGGCAACCCGAGGCGTTCGGCAGCATGATGGCACGAATCGGCAAGAATCCGGATCTGGCCCGATTCGCCCAAGAGGCGAGGCTGCGCGACAGCCAACTGCGCCTTGCACGAACTCGCGGTGTCCCGGATGTCACGCTGAGCGCCGGACTGCGCCAGTTCGCAGACGAGAACGAGTGGGCAGGGGTTTTTGGCGTGGCAGTTCTGCTTCCCTTTTTCGACCGTGGACAAGCGGATGTCTATGAGGCGATGCAGATGCAGGGAAAAACGGAAGCTCTCGGTCGCGCCATCCGCGTTCAATTGGCATCCCAACTCTTCAGCGCCTACCAGGAGCTTGTGCACTCGGCGAACGAACTGGACGCCATGGCAAAAGACATTCTGCCTGCCGCACAGGAAGTCCTCCGCGCCACTGAGGACGGCTACAAGCAGGGACGCTTTTCTTACCTTGAGCTTGCCGATGCCCGTCGCAGCCTCATCGAAGTGCGCCGCGACAACATCGAAGCGGCCTTCAACTACCACACCCATTTGGCCGAAATTGACCGCCTCCTTGGAACCGCTGCCCTCTCGTCATCGGCCCCGGAACCACCAGCCAAAAAGAAAAAATAACGCCTTGTTCCCATGAATAAACTGATCAAACCCATCCTTATCCTCATCCTGATTGCAGGGACCGCATTCTTCGGCTTTCGCATCCTGAAAACCGAACCACCAGCCACAACTGATGAACATGGCCACGACGCAAACGCCGGGGAATCCCATGGCGGGGAGCATGACGACCACGGCGACCATGCGAAACACGGCGGCCATGAAGCCCATGGCGAAGGCGAAGAAGCGGTGAAGGGCCCCCACGGCGGACGGTTGTTGAGCGAGGGAACCTTCCAAGCAGAAGTCACGATTTACGAACCGCCAGGCGTGGATCCCCAGTTTCGCGTTTACTTCTATGAGGGGGGCACGCCGCTTCCTCCCACAGCTATTGATCTGACGATCACGCTGAAACGAATCGCCCAAACGGATGAGGTCAAATTCCGGCCGGAAGGTGATTTCTTTGTGGGAGACATTCCCATCGTCGAGCCGCACTCGTTTGAAGTTCAGGTTCAGGCGAAACGCGACGGCAAGGACTACGAGTGGGAATATGACAGTTACGAGGGGCGTGTGGAGATCCCCGGGGAATCGGCAAAAGCCGCTGGTGTCATGATTGAGACCGCAGGCCCCGCCCGGTTGCAGACGAAAGTCCCGTTAAACGGGAAAATCCGGACTAACGAGGAGGAGACGGCGCACGTCATGCCCCGCTACCCGGGGGTGGTTAAGTCGGTCCGCAAAAAACTCGGAGACACAGTCCAGCAAGGTGAGGTTCTCGCGGTTGTAGAGAGCAACGACAGCCTCCGCCCCTACGAAGTCAAATCCGAGATCGACGGCACCATTATTGCCAAAGCGGTCACGCTCGGAGAATTCGTGACCGGGGAGGATCCCATTTTTACGGTCGCGAACCTCGGGACGGTCTGGGCGGACTTCAACGTGTATCGGCAGGACTTCCCGCAGCTTCGTGTCGGTCAGCCTGTGGTCATTGATGGCGGCCAAGGAATGGAGAAAGCCGAGGCAACGATCACCTACATCTCGCCGTTCGGAGCGGAAAACTCCCAGACCATGCTTGCACGTGCAACCGTGTCAAACGCCTCTGGCATGTGGCGTCCTGGCTTGTTTGTGCGGGGTGATGTCATCATCGATGCCGAGGAGGTTCCTGTCGCGGTCAAGGCCGATGCCATTCAGACCTTCCGGGATTGGGACGTTGTGTTCGTGAATGTTGGCGACATCTTTGAAGCCGCGCCGGTCGAGATCGGACGCCGTGACAGCGAGTGGGTCGAGATCAAGTCCGGTCTTAAAGCGGGCACGCGCTACGCCGCCAAAAACAGCTACATCATCAAAGCTGACATCGGGAAATCCGGTGCCGCCCATGATCACTAGGAGGCACTACGACATGAAAGAGATCAAAGCCATTATCCAGCCACACGCAGTCAGTCGCGTCGTTCGGGCTCTTCACGAATTGCCGCATTTTCCTGGGTTCACCCTTTCCGATGTGCTCGGTCAGGGGCGCGGGCGAGGAAAGTCCGGTTCGTTTGTCATCAGCGAAGATAGCCTCTTTTTACTGCCGAGGAAGATGCTCACCATTTTTGCCACCGATGACGCTGTCCCCGGCATCGTGGACGCCATTCGCAGCCACGCCCGCACGGGTAACCCAGGCGATGGCATCATTGTCGTCACCGAGATCATCGACACCTTTCGCATTCGCTCCGGCGAAGCGCAGAACGACGCGCTTTAACCGGATTCACCGTCATGCTTGATTCGATCATACAGTTTTCCATCCGGCAGCGCTGGATGGTTCTGCTCGTAGCCCTTGGCGTTGCGGCGCTCGGGATTTACAATTACCAAAGCCTCCCGATTGATGCAGTTCCGGACATCACCAACGTCCAGGTGCAGATCAATGCGGAGGCTCCGGGATACTCGCCCTTGGAGGCTGAGCAGCGGATTACTTACATCGTGGAGACCGCGATGGGAGGACTGCCCAACCTGGACTACACCCGTTCCCTGTCGCGTTATGGGCTTTCGCAGGTGACCGTTGTGTTCAAGGATGGGACGGACATCTACTTCGGCCGCCAGCTTATTGCGGAGCGGCTCCAGGAACTCAAAAGCAAGCTGCCTCCCGGTATCGAGCCGAGCATGGGTCCGATTTCAACCGGCCTAGGTGAAATCTACATGTATACGGTGGAAGCCAAGCCGGGTGCGCTGATGAAGAACGGACAACCGTTCACGCCCACCGAGCTGAGGGAGATTCAGGACTGGGTCATCAAGCCACAGCTCCGCAACATCCCGGGCGTCGTCGAAGTCAACACGATCGGCGGCTACGAGAAGCAGTTTCATGTGACCCCGTTTCCCGAGAAGCTTCTCGCCTACGGCGTCTCGATGAACGACCTCATGCGGGCGCTGGCGATGAACAACTCCAACGTTGGCGCGGGCTACATCGAGCGTAACGGGGAGCAGTATCTCATCCGTGTGCCGGGGCAGGTCAAAACAATGGACGACCTCGCCAACATTGTTGTGGCCCGACGGGACGGCACGCCCGTCTACGTTCGGGACGTGGCAGACGTCATTCTCGGCAAGGAACTCCGCACGGGTGCTGCAACCGAGAATGGAGAGGAGGTCGTCCTTGGAACGGTTTTCATGCTCATCGGGGAAAATAGCCGCACGGTCTCTGATCGGGTGGATCAGAAAATGAAGGAGATCAACAGGACGCTGCCCGACGGCGTCATCGCCAAGACGGTTTACAACCGCACAAACCTCGTTGATGCCACCATCGACACCGTTAAGAAGAATCTCCTTGAGGGAGCACTACTGGTGATCGTCGTGCTATTTCTCTTGCTCGGCAACATCCGGGCAGCGCTCATCACCGCCGCAGTCATCCCGCTTTCCATGCTCATGACAATCACGGGCATGGTGACCACCCGGATCAGCGGCAACCTCATGAGCCTGGGCGCGCTCGACTTCGGCATCATCGTGGACGGAGCTGTCATTATTGTGGAAAATTGCATCCGGCGGCTGGCCGAGGAGCAGCACCACCGCAAGCGCTTGCTGGCGCTTGGTGAGCGGCTGGAAGTGGTCTTTGAGGCCACGAGGGAAGTGGTGAAACCAAGCACGTTTGGTGTCTTCATCATCATGGTGGTTTACCTTCCCATCCTCTCCCTTCAGGGAGTGGAAGGGAAAATGTTCCACCCCATGGCCTACACGGTCATCACCGCGTTGCTGGCGGCAATGATCCTGGCGGTGACCTTCGTGCCCGCAGCTGTGGCGGTTTTCCTTGGGGGCAAAGTCTCCGAAAAGGAAAACATCTTTATGCGGGTGGCACGCAGTGCGTACGAACCGACGCTCCGTCTGGCGCTCTCAGCCAGAGGTCTTGTGGTTACTGCAGCCATCGCCGTTGTCCTGCTCTGCCTTCTCCTCACCACGCGGATGGGTAGCGAGTTCATCCCGAGCCTCGACGAGGGGGACATCGCCCTTCACGCAATGCGCATCCCCGGAACGAGCCTCACCCAATCCACGCAGATGCAAGACATCCTGGAGCACCGTCTGAAGCAGTTCCCGGAGGTGAAGGACGTGTTCGCCAAGATCGGAACGGCGGAAATTGCCACGGACCCGATGCCGCCGAGCGTGGCCGATGGTTTCGTAATGCTCAAGCCGCGAAGCGAATGGCCCGATCCCCACAAGCCCAAATCGCAACTCGTAGCGGAAATGGTGGCCGCCGTTGAGAAGATACCCGGCAATAATTACGAGTTCACCCAGCCGATTCAGATGCGGTTCAACGAGTTGATCTCCGGTGTGCGCAGCGACGTTGCCGTTAAGGTCTTCGGGGATGACATGAACGTGCTCAACGAAACGGCCGAGCAAATCGAAGCCGTGCTAAAGACGCTGCCGGGGGCTGCGGACGTCAAGACCGAGCAAACCACCGGCTTGCCGCTCCTCACTATCCAGTTGGATCGCGAGCGCATGGCCCGCTACGGGCTCAATGTTTCCGACGTCCAGGAAGTCATTGAAATTGCCTTGGGTGGCAAGGAGGCAGGTGAGGTGTTCGAGGGTGACCGTCGTTTTGCGATCCTTGTGCGCTTGCCAGAATCCCTGCGCGCCGACCTCGAAGCACTGCGCCGCATTCCGATTCCACTACCGGAGGCCGCAGCAGCCACCACCCGCACCCGTCATTCCACTGGAAACCTGAACGCAACGGACACGCTGCCGCTTGGGGAAATCGCGACCATCGAAATCGCGCCTGGCCCGAATCAGATCAGCCGCGAGAACGGCAAGCGGCGGGTGGTTGTCAGCGCTAATGTGCGCGGAACAGACCTCGCCAGCTTCGTCGCCGCAGCCGAGAAGAAGATCGATGCCGAGGTTAAGATCGAACCGGGCTATTGGATCAGTTGGGGCGGCCAGTTCGAAAACCTCATCTCGGCCAGCAAGCGTCTCCAGATTGTTGTGCCCGTCGCGCTGCTCCTCATCCTTCTGCTGCTGTTTGGGGCGTTTGGCTCAATCAAGGACGCCCTGCTTGTCTTCACGGGTGTCCCGATGGCTCTCACGGGCGGCATCCTCGCCCTTTGGTTGCGGGGCATCCCGCTTTCGATCTCGGCGGGGGTCGGCTTCATCGCCCTCAGCGGTGTGGCCGTGCTCAACGGCGTGGTCATGATCTCCTTCATCAAGAAGCTCCGCGAAGAGGGAGTCGGCTTGGACGAGGCGATCTTCCGCGGGTCAGTCACCCGTCTGCGCCCCGTCATGATGACTGCGCTTGTCGCATCGCTGGGATTCGTGCCAATGGCCCTGGCCACGGGACCCGGAGCCGAGGTCCAGCGCCCCCTGGCTACCGTGGTCATCGGCGGCATCATTTCATCCACCCTTCTCACCCTTGTTGTGCTGCCGGTGATCTACCGCATCTTCCATAGCGAGAAACGACCGGCGGAAAGCTGAAAATGTTCTTGACCCTGTAGTATGGAACAGGGTGTAGGCTGTTTCCATGAAGATGATATTTTTGCCACTGGTCGCCATCGGCCTTGCCTTGGCAGGCTGTGCGGCGGAAAACACACGGGCCAATTCTCAGGCGGCAAACGTCAATCAGAATCCGCCCCCAAAAGGCTGGGTGTGCCCCATGCATGGGGTAAATTGTCCTTGGACCCAGAATCATCGATATTGCGATTACTATGATCGCCACGGTTATGGTTCCTGGCGAGGAGGTGGATGTTGCGGATGGTAGCCCAAAATCAATCCAAGATCGCGGACACCCTGACCCGAGGCCAATTGGCGAAGTCTGCCGGGGTCGGGGTCGAGGCGTTGCGATTCTACGAGCAGGAGGGATTGCTGCCGAAGCCGAAGCGTGACCACGTGGGCTACCGGCGTTATGCGCCGGAGATGATTCAACGTCTGCATTTCATCACCCACGCCAAAGACTTGGGTTTTACGCTCCGTGAAATCCACGAAATACTCGAACTCCGGGAGCTTGCAGGACGAGCGTGCTCCCCGATCTGTGATCGGGTCAATGCGAAGATTGCCGAGGTCGACAAGAAGATTCGGACCCTGACGCTGCTCAAAGGATGCCTGGAAAAGCTCTCCAGCGTGTGTGATGGCGGGCAGCCCATTGAGGTTTGCCCTATCGTCCACTTTATCGAGCAGATGAACGGCGTTGAGCAAGACTGTCTGGCTCTCGGAGAGCCTTCAAAAAAACCAAACCCAAAGAAGAAAGGAAAATAGAAATGAAAATCAAACCCCTGATAATCAGCGCTGCTGCAGTGGCGCTCGGTTCCGTCGGACTGTTTGCGCAGGCTCAGCAGAGTAGCGGTGACAATCCCACGTGCATGTGGGACATGCCTCACGACCAGTGCGTGCAGATGATGAAAAGCTGGGGAATGGGACCGGGCATGATGATGCGTTGGTCAATGATGGGTTCACTTCAAGTGGACTCCTACGATCCCGCTGCCCTGCTCGCTTTGAAGACCGACCTTGGTCTCACTGCGGAGCAGCAGGAGAAACTCGCTGCAATCCAGAAAGAGGCTCAGGAAAAGGCAAAAGCCATCCTGACTGAGACGCAGCAGGCCCAAGTAAAGCCATTGCTCGACACGCCCAATACCATGATGGGCATGTGTCAACAGTGGCACGCAAAGATGAATAAGCGATCCGACTCAGGGACTGGCTGTTGCTGGTAAATTGACGTCCAGATGAAATACATCGTCACAACCAGCAAGACCGTCGAACAAGCTGTCAAGGACTTGCAGGAGGCCGTGCATCGTCACGGATTCGGGGTTCTCCACATCCACAATCTTCAGGAAACAATGAAGAAGAAAGGTGTCGAGTTCGACAACGAGTGCCAAATCCTTGAAATCTGCAATCCGCACCAGGCGAAGAAGGTATTGGAGGACGACATGGACCTGAACATGGCCCTGCCCTGTCGAATTTCGGTTTATTCTGACGGTGGCGCAACCAAAATTGGGACGATCAGACCGCGTGATCTCCTCGCGGTATTATCCCCGTCGCCTGGACTCCGGGAGGTAGCTGCCGAGGTCGAGGAAAAGATCATTGAAATGATCGACGAGGCCAAGTGAACGAGGATCGGTGACCGGAACATTGTAGAAACGCGCCTTTGTTTCTGAAGGCAACCGAGGAAAGAGAATTGACTCTCTGCTTTTGAGACGTAGTCTCAACAACTTTATGAGTTGTCCTTCTATATCTGAATTTTTCACACGGGAAAACCTCATGTGCTGATCGGCGGGACTGCCAAGCAACGGACTCCAACATGAAACCCGTCTTCCGAATCCTCTTTTGGCTCGCCGCCGCTATCATTGCGGGGGTTTTTCTGTGGCAGGGCATCACCTCGGGAGGCAACCCCGATCCGACCGCACCAAACACAAGCCCGATGGCGGCGCTCCTCAACATCGGAGTGCTCGTCTTCCGTGAGGGCTTGGAATGCATCTTGGTTCTGTTGGCAATTACCGCAAGCATGGTTGGCAAGAAGCAGTCCCATCGAAAACCGGTGATGATCGGTGCCGGGATCGCTTTTCTTGCGTCGATCGTTACGTGGTTCATTGCCGTAGGAATTCTCCACAGCCTCTCTGGGAGCGTTTCCGCCCTTAACCTCCAAGCGGCAACCGGCTTATTGGCGGTCATCGTCCTTCTCGTCATCATGAACTGGTTTTTCCACAAGATCTATTGGGGTGGATGGATGACCATGCACAACCGGCGGAAGAAGACGCTGCTGGAAAGCGCCACGGACCCGGAAATCTCCCACCGCACGCTCCTGTGGGGGCTGGGCTTGCTCGGATTCACCTCGCTCTACAGGGAGGGCTTCGAAATCGTGCTTTTCCTGCAAAGCTACTATTTGCGAATGGGCGGACAAACCGTCTTGGGTGGGGCCGTGCTCGGTCTGTTTTTCACCGGACTGGTGGGCATTCTGGCATTCGTCGCACATCGGCGTTTGCCTTATCGCAAGATGCTAATCCTGACGGGACTGATGCTCGGCGTTGTTCTTTTGGTCATGGTCGGGGAACAGGCTCAGGAAATGCAGCTTGCCCATTGGATTCCGACCACCACCATTGACTCGCTCGCGAGCAGGATTCCGCCGTGGATGGGACTATGGTTATCTGTCTATCCAACGCGCGAAACGCTGCTCGCTCAATTGATTGCGGCGATCATCGTCATCGGCTCCTACTATCTCTCCCGTGGAATGAGTGATTCGCCACAAGAGGTGACGAATAGCAAAGATGACGACCATGCCGATTCGAGGTCGGCTGAAAAGCCAGGGAAATCAGTTGGTGAAAAGTCCGAATGTGTAGTTTCTGTTTCGGCAGAATTGAACCGACGATTCGCTTCAACCCTGAGGGCTCCAAATGAGTTCGGGAAGTGATTGCTGCTGCAAAGGCGACTCAACTCCTTGCGGTGCCGAATTGACGGGTAAGGTTCCCGCTGCCAGCTCACATGCAACGGTTTTGCGTGTTGCTGGCATGGACTGCCCGAATGAAATCAAGGCAATCGAACAGTCCGTGCTACCAATTCCTGGAGTAGCAGCAGTGAGCGTAAACCTGCTAGGCGGGAAAGCCACGATTTCGCACGATGGCAGTGTTCGTCATGAAAAGTTGATTGCCGCCATTGCCTCTGCTGGACTCAAGGCCGAATTGGATGAGCCGGGTTCCAGTGATCTTTCCGGCACGGATCGTCGGGCTCATTTGATGTCCGTAGTGGCATCGGGAATTCTCACGGGCATCGGCATGGTTTTGGAGTGGACCAAAACCGGACCTTGGTGGCTGGCTGTCGGGGTATTCTTCTGCGCCATTATTGCAGGATGGTGGTTCATCATGCCGAAGACCATCGGCGCACTGCGTCGGTTCTCGCTCGACATGAATGTATTGATGACTGTGGCCGTCGTCGGAGCTATGGCGATAGGCCAATGGAGCGAAAGCGCTTCGGTCGTTTTCCTGTTTTCCCTCGCCGAACTGCTCGAAGGATTGAGTCTGGGGCGGGCGCGACGCGCCATTCAATCGCTCATGCAGCTTTCTCCCAATACGGCATTGCTCAAACACGGCGACTCGTTTGAGGAAGTGCCTGTGGAGAGGGTGAAGGTCGGCGACACGATTGCCGTGAAGTCCGGCTCGCGAGTGCCGCTCGATGGAGAAATCCTCTCCGGAAATTCAGCCATTAACCAAGCCCCTATCACCGGCGAGTCGCTCCCGGTTGAGAAAAAGCCGGGCGACGCCGTTTTCGCCGGAACAATAAACGGCGAGGGATCACTGTCGATTCGCGTGACCAAGATTTCGGCGGACAGCACGCTCGCTCGAATCATTCACCTGGTAGAAGAAGCGCAATCGCAAAAGGCACCTTCGCAGCGATTTGTTGATGCGTTTGCCAAATACTACACGCCGTCCGTGTTTGCCATTGCGCTTCTTGTCTGGCTCATCCCGCCTGTGCTGTTTTCCGGTGCGTGGCACGAGTGGACTTACCGCGCCCTGGTTCTCCTCGTCATCGCGTGTCCGTGCGCCCTTGTCATCTCGACACCAGTCTCAATTGTGTCGGGGCTGACTGCATTGGCCCGCCACGGCGTCCTGATCAAAGGGGGAGCAGTTCTCGAAGCGGTCGGAAAACTCACGGCGCTGGCCGTGGATAAGACCGGCACGATCACGCAGGGGCAGCCTCGGGTAACTGGTGTTGTGCCTCTTAA
>CAZSMN010000118.1:0-10461 GCA_964607615.1 uncultured Chthoniobacterales bacterium
GACATGGGACCGCGCATTTTGCCCGAAACGGCCGCGGTTTCAATTGGCTTCTTGCACCGGCCTTCGCCGCCGTAGGCCAGCGGGCGAAAAATCCCTTGCACGCACGGGACCTCCTCAGCAGGTTGCTCATTCGGTGCGTGCCTCAGCCCTGCTCCTCATCCTTGTTTTCGCCCTCGCGCACACGGCCCACAGCCAGTGGAACGTTGCGATGCACGACGGGCGCCGCTACGTCCCGATCGAGGATGTCGCCCGCTTTTACCGGCTCAACGAACCGTCGGTCGAAGGAGGCAACTTCACCCTCACCGGACAGGGCCGGACCATCCGCGGGAGGGCCGCCGGCCGCGACGTCTCCATCAATAATGTGAAATACGTCCTTTGCTTCCCGATCGTTTCCAAGGCCGGGCGCCTCTACATCTCCGCGATGGACGTGACGAAGATCATCGAGCCTGTCATGCGGCCGGGAAAAATCAAAAACGCCACCGCCGTACGCACAGTCATTCTCGATGCGGGTCACGGCGGTCACGATTCGGGAGCCAAGGGACCGCTCGGCGTCGAGAAGGAAGCCGCGCTCGATGTGGTCCGCCGCGCACGGGATCTCCTCCAGAAAAACGGCTACAACGTCCGCCTGACGCGCATGACGGACGTTTTCATCCCTCTCGAAAAGCGTGCCGCGTTTGCGAACAAATACCCGAACGCGATCTTCGTGAGCGTGCACTTCAACAAGAGCAACACGATCGGCGGCACCGGCATTGAAACCTACGCCCTCGCCCCGCGCGGTGTTCCTTCGATGGACGAGGAAAACCTCAGCTACAGCGACTTCAAGCAGTATCCCGGCCACGCGCGCGACCCCGAGAACATCGCCCTTGCGACCGCCATGCACTCCTCGATGCTCCGGCATCTCCGCCTCTACGACCGTGGCATCAAGCGGGCCCGGTTCGTCGTGATCCGCGACATCGCCGTTCCGGGCGTCCTCCTTGAAGGCGGCTTTATGAACCATCCGACCGACGCCCGCCAGATCGCGCAGCCTGCATTCCGAGACGCCTTTGCCCGCGCCATCCTCGAGGGCGTGAACCGCTATCAGAGCGCCGTCTCCGGCCAGATGCAGTATTTCAAACCCTCCGCCGTGGTCGGCGCCACCGATGCGACGAGCGCGCCCCTCCTCAAGAAGGAGGATGCTCCCGTGCCACCGAAGCCGCCGGCACCGGTCGGCTCCCGCACAGCGATCGACGGAGCGGTCGACCAGGCGGCCGCCGCCATTTCCACACCGGCTCCCGCCAACTGATTTCCCTTCCCTCATGCCTGACACCACACTGGACCCCATCGTCGTCTTCGACTCCGGCATCTGCGGCCTCACCGTCGTCGCCGCACTCCGCGACCTCCTCCCCTCGGAGAACATTTTCTACATCGGCGACACCGCCCGCGTGCCTTACGGCGGCAAGAGCCCGCGCACGGTCGAGCGCTACAGCATCGAGATTGGCGGCCTCCTGCTGGCCGAGCAGGCCAAAGTCATCGTCGTCGCCTGCAACACCGCATCGGCGCTTGCCGTTCCCCGCCTGCAGACCCTTTTCAAAGTCCCGGTCCTCGGCGTCGTAGCCCCCGGGGCAACCGCGGCGGTCAAGGCCACCCGTAACCGCCGGATCGGAGTGATCGGCACGCGCGCCACGATCGCCAGCGGCGCCTACGAGCATGCCATCACATCGCTGGATCCCGCCGTCCACGTCGTCAGCGCCGCCTGCCCGCTTCTCGTGCCTTTTATCGAGGAAGGTCTCTTTGACGACCCCATCACCGATCAGGTTCTCGCGCGCTATCTCGCTCCGCTCCTGGCCGAGGGCATCGACACGCTCGTCCTCGGCTGCACCCACTACCCCCTCCTTCGCAACGCGATAGGACGCGCGGCCGGCGCGGACGTCACGCTCGTCGACTCCGCACAGAATTGCGCCCTTTCGGTCCGCGACCTCCTCGCCGAGAAGAGCCTCTCCGCGCCGGTCCGGCAGCTGGGACGCCTCAACGTCGCCCTGACCGATGCCACCGAAGGCTTCCTCCGAGCGGCCGAGAAGGCGCTCGACCTGCAGATCGGCGACGTCGCCCTGCGCGCCGTGCAGAGCGGCACATAGCAGGCCGGAAGATTTTTGGTTTCAGGGCTTCCCCTGCACTGGCTTTGTAGTTATCAGCGAGCGCAACGCATTTCCGTATGGCCAAAGAGCTCATCCGCCTCGACGAACTGGACCAGGAGAAATCCCTCGATCAGGAGGATTACAAAAAGCAGCTCAAGCAGTACCAGCTCCAGCTCCTCAATATGCAGCTCCGGCTGCGCGAGAAGAAAAACTCGATCATTCTCGTGATGGAGGGGCCCGATGCCGCCGGCAAGGGCGGTGCGATCAAGCGCGTCGTCGAGCGGCTCGACCCCAGGCTCGTCCGCGTCTATTCGATCGTTAAACCGACACCCGAGGAGCACCAGCATCACTACATGTGGCGCTTCTGGAACAAGCTTCCCGCCTACGGCCAGATCGCCATTTTCGACCGCTCGTGGTACGGCCGCGTGCTCGTCGAGCGGGTTGAAGGATTCTGTTCCGAGGCCGAGTGGAAACGTGCTTACCGGGAGATCATCGAGTTCGAACGGCAACTCATCGACGACGGCGCCATCATCATCAAGATCTACCTCCACATCACGAAGGACGAGCAACTCGAGCGCTTCAAACGCCGTGAGGCCGACCCCTACAAGCACTGGAAAATCAGCGACGAAGACTGGCGCAACCGCCGCCACTCGAACGAGCACAACAGGGCCGCCGAGGAAATGTTTGAAAAGACGAGCACCGCTGAAGCGCCCTGGACGGTGATCCCCGGCAACTTCAAATGGTATGCCCGCGTTAAGACGGTGAAGACCGTCTGCGAGCGGATCTCCCGCGCGCTGGACTGATTTCCCGCCGGCTCAGATGCTCTGTGAGCCGCGTACCAGCGAGAGGACTTTGTCCGGCGTGAGCGTCGCCGCCTTGTCGCGGATCTCGGGAAGGTATTTCGCGTGGAGTTCCATCGCGCTGTTCTTGAGGCTCTCGAACGATGTCTTCATCTCGGCGTTTCCGAGCTTGCGGCCGCCAGCGTAGTAGCGGTCGGCCAAATGCCCGATCGCGTAGGTCGAGGCAAACGACATTCCAGATCCCGCCAACTGCTCGGCAGCACGTCCGCCCATCTTTCCTCCGACCGAGCGTCCGAGTCCTTTGAAGAACTTCCGCGCGAACCCTTCGACCACCTGCGAGCCGAGCCCGAGCCCGGCGGCAGCAGCGAGTTCCTTGATGTGCGAGCGGTCGAGGGAATGCCCGTGCGATGCCCCGATCCGGTAGACCATTTTCATCTGCAGCGGGATAATCGCCACCGTGGCCAGCGTCTCGGGCAGAAGCTCGAGCGCACCATTGAGGATCGCATAACGCAGAACCATTCCCGCGTTGTCCGGCAAAGGGTTGTCGGCCGCCGGCGTTGTGACTGGAGCGGCCAGCGTGATCGTTTCGACGGATCGCTCGACGGGAGCAGCCTCTGCTGTTGCCAGTCCGAGACGGGTTTTCAGGTCGGCAAGAAAATCCGTTTCCCGCTGGCTGAGCGCCTCATCGGTCTCGCAGACGGCGAGCGCCATCTCGTAGGCCATGAGACGGTCAGAGGCGCTTTTCAGGCCGCCGACAGCATCGGCGAGCGTGAGGCGGCCGGAGAGCACCTGCATCGGGAGGGTGACAGAGAGCTCGCCGCCGAGGTCAGCAGCCATACGCCGGACGGATTCCCTTTCGGCTTCGGACTTATTCCCGTCCGCAAACGCCGCGAAGACGCTGATGGCGAGGAGGGCCTCGCGTGTTTCGGATGATGTGGTTTCAGAGATATTCATCAGGCTTTTGCACGTTCACGAAAGAACGGCTCAGGCCGCGTCGCGAAGCCCCGGATTTCGGGCCATCACCCGCGCGACGACGCGGGCATCATCGGTGAGACCGATCTCGGGAATGGAATCCGGGATAAGATCAACGCCTTTGAGGAGGTAGTTCAAGGCGACAGCCGCTTCGGCGAGGTCGGTCGGCACAGGATCCGCCACGGTCCGGCAGCGGTCCGACTCGACCAGAAGCAGGAGCTCACCGACCGACTCGACCAAGTCGCGGTGCTGCCGGGCCTCGGGTGAAGCGAGCTTTGCCTCGATACGGGAGCGGAAGCCGGCCAGCGACTGAACATCGGACGCGGTGATGCCGGAGCGGGATTCCTCGATGTAGGCATCAAGCGAGATCGCCTCTCCTGGTGAACCGTGGAGCCGGACCGTTTCCGCGCGATGAATGCGGGGGGTGTGGGACGTTTTCATGAAAGGTGTTCCTCAAGTTTATTCCTCGCGGCGACCCATGAGCAGCGGGAGGAGATGCCACAGGAAGTAGGCCAGCGAAGTGATGAAGGCGGCGACATACGTCAGTGCCGCAGCGTTGAGAACGCGGTCGACGCCGGTGGACTCCGTCATGCTCGAAACCACGCCGCTGTTCCGCAGCGCGAGCCGGGCTCGATTCGAGGCATCGAACTCCACCGGCAGCGTGACGAGATTGAAAAGCATGATGATTCCCCATCCCGAGGCCATCAGGATCAGACCGGTCGTCGTGTTGAAGAGACCGGTGAAGATACCAATGATCGGAAGCCACATCACGATCTGGCTTGCAAACGTGGTCGCTCCGACGGCCGCCATGCGCAGGTGGAGCGGCAGATAAGCCCGCGCGTGCTGGATGGCGTGGCCGGCCTCGTGAGCCGAGACCGCCAGCGCGGCAATCGACGTGCCGTGGTAGTTGTCCGAGCTCAGGACGAGCTTTTTCCTCATCGGGTCGTAATGGTCGGTCAGCTCGCCCTCCTGGGCCTCGATGGCCACGTCCGAGATCCCCTCATCCTCGAGGATCCGGCGGGCCGCCTCGGCGCCCGTGAGTCCTCCCACCGAAGGTTCAGCGGCGTAGCGGCGGTAAATGCGTTTCACACGGAAGGACGCCCAAAGGGACAGCGCCATCGTGCCTGCAAAGAGAAGAAGTGCGGTAAACATGCCGCAAAAGGTGGCGGGAAATGGAGAATTGAAAATAACGATCTTTTTACGATATCATTAGGTTTTACCTAATGAACATCCAACTCAACTACCACCACCTCCGCTACTTCCTCGCCGTGGCCTCGCAAGGCGGCGTGAAGGCGGCGGCCGACATGCTGCACGTGTCCCCGCCGACGCTGAGTGCGCAGGTGAGGGAGATGGAGGCCTTTCTGGAGGTGAGGCTCTTCCACCGCGAGGGTCGGAAAATGCTCCTCACCGAGGCCGGCCGGCTCGTTCAGGGCTATGCTGAACGCATCTTCGCCCTCGGGGACGAGATGCTGGAAGCCGTGCGGCGGGGGTCGCCGGGCGGGCCGGAGACCGTGTTTGTGGGGATCTCGGATTCCGTGCCGAAGCTGGTCGCCGCGCGCCTGCTTGGCCGCGCATGGGAGGAAATGCCGGGGCTCCGCGTGGTGGTGCGGGAGGGCCTTCCCTCCGATCTCTTTCCCGCTCTCGCCGCACACCAGCTCGATCTGGTGCTGGCCAACGAGCCGGCTCCCTCGTCGCTCAAACCTCTCTTCCAAAGCACCCGCACCGCACAGCTCGGAGTCCGGTTCGCCGCCTCTCCGGCCCTCGTGCGGACGTTCGAAAAGCGGGCCGGACTTTCCGGCTTTCCGGTGCTCGTTCCGGCGCGCGAATCCGTCCTGCGGCGCGAGTTGGAGCGCTGGTGGGCGGAAACCGGGATCACACCGGAAATCCGGGCGGAATTCGACGACACCGCAGCCATGTATGAACTGGCCGCGGCAGGCGTCGGGGCGGCGCCCGTTTTTGAGAGCGTGATCGATGAGGTCGGTGCCCGGTACGGGCTGGCGCTGCTTCCGATCGAAACCGGAATTTATGAAGAGCTCTACGTGATCACGACCGAGCGGCAGTTCGCCCTCGCAGGTCCCTCAATCATCGGAAGGCTGGCCCGGGAGATGGAAGCGAAAATCAGACCCGTCGGCGGCCGGAAAGCGCGCGCAAAAGCGTGATCTGATCCGCGTGTTCGAGACCTCCGCCAGCCGGAAGCCCATGGGCGATGCGGCTCACCGGAACCCCGAGCGGCGCGAGAATCCCGACGAGGTAATTCGTCGTGGCCTCGCCCTCCACGTCGGCGCTGAGCGCAAGGATGACCTCGGAGGGTTTTTCGTTCCGAACCCTCTCCACCAGCTCGGCCGTACGAAGCTCGTCCGGTCCGATGTGATCGAGCGGGGCAAGCCGTCCGCCCAGGGAATGATAAAGTCCGCGGAACGTTCCGGTGCGCTCCAGAGGCAGAATGTCGGTGGCATTTTCCACGACACAGATTTCTTTTCCCAGACGCCCCGGATCCTCGCAGATCGCACAGAGCGGACCGGTCGCAAAAAAGCCGCACCGCGAACAGGGTTTGATGGCTCCACCCGCTTCCACAAGCGCGGACGCAAGCTGGAGAGGACGCGCGTCTTTATGGCCGAGGAGCCACAAGGCCATCCGTTCCGCACTGCGCGGACCCACGCCCGGAAGACGACGGAGTTCCCTCGTCAGGGCAACAAAGGGGGCAGGGTAATCGAGCGCCATGGCCAGCGGTCAGTTTCCCGAGGCGATTGCCCCGTCGCCGATGCGGAGCAAGCGGTCGCCTCGGCGGGCGAGATTCTCATCATGCGTCACGACCACCAGCGTGCGACGGTCCGTCCGTGAAACATCCAGAAGAACATCGATGATCGCATCGCCCGTATGGGAGTCGAGATTGCCCGTGGGCTCATCGGCGAAAAGGATGGCCGGATCGTTGATGAGGGCGCGGGCGATGGCCACCCGCTGCTGCTCGCCGCCGCTCAGCTCGGAGGGCAGGTGCTGCATGCGGCCAGCGAGCCCCATGCGCTCGAGGAGCTCCTTGGCGCGCGCCGTGGAAGATTTCCCGGCAATCATCGCCGGGATAGTGACGTTCTCCAGAGCGGTCAGCTCGGGGAGCAGAAAGTAGGACTGGAAAACAAAGCCCATCCGCGCATTGCGGAGTCGTGCCAGCCGGTCAGCGCCCAGCGCATAGAGCGATTGCCCCTCAAACTCCACCGCGCCGGACTCCGGCGTCTCCAACCCCGCGAGGGTGTAGAGAAGAGTGGTCTTGCCCGCGCCGCTGGCTCCGCACAGAAAAACCGACTCCCCCTGCGCGACCTCGAGGCTCACGTTATTGAGAACGGTGATCCGCTCCTTTGCGATTTGAAAGGTACGGCTCACGCCGCGGGCGACCAACTGGGATGACATGCGCCAGAAGTTGCCATCTTTCCGCCTCAACGCGAAGGAATTTGCATCGCACCTGCTAGAAACATCTTTCCCGATTACCGAGGGTCGGGCCAGGCGGTCCAAAGCGGATGGTCCGCGCCCATCCAACAGCGCCGGGGCGCAGGAAGAGGTTCAGCGGGCCTCGATCGGCACAAACCTCCGTCCGGGTTCGGGGCCCGTGTATTCGCTCAGCGGGCGGTAGAGGCGGTTGTCGGCGAGCTGCTCAAGAACATGGCCGACCCAGCCGCTCGTGCGCGCGATCGCGAAAATCGGCGTGAAGAGATCAGTCGGGATACCGAGCGAGAAATAGACCGTGGCGGAATAGAAATCCACGTTGGCATTGAGCCCCTTCCGCTGCTTCATGATCTCGGCAATGCGCTCGCTCATGCGGATCCATTTCGGCTCACCAAGCTTCTCGCAGAGCTGGACCGCCATATTCCGCAGATGCGGCGCCCGCGGGTCGAGCACCTTGTAAACCCGGTGACCGATGCCCATGATCTTCTTCTTCTGTGCAAGCTGCTCGTCGATCCAGGACTCCACATTCTCCTCGGAGCCGATTTCCTGAAGCATGTGGATCACGCCCTCGTTGGCTCCGCCGTGGAGCGGACCCTTGAGGGTTCCAATCGCGGAGGTAATGGCGGAATAAATGTCGCTCAATGTCGCGATCGTGACGCGGGCGGAAAAGGTCGAAGCGTTCATCCCGTGATCCGCGTGCAGCACATAGGCCACGTCCAGGGTCTGCGCGGCCTCGGCCGTGGGTTCATCGCCGTTCATCAGATAGAGAAAATGGGCGGCCTCCCCGAGGTCCTTCCGGATCGGCGGCAGATCGAGGCCCCGCCGGATGCGATGAAAATAAGCAGCGATGACGCCGATTTTCGACGTGATGCTGATCGCCCGGCGGTGGTTCGCATCATCGCGGGCATGCTCCTCGTTGAGCGCATTGTCGTAGAGGCCGAGCATTGAGACCGCCGTGCGCATCACATCCATCGGGTTCGCATTTTTCGGGGCCGTGCGGAGGAACTCCATCACGCCCTTCGGCAGGTCGCGCTCGTCCCGAAGCCGGGTCGTCAGCTCCTCCAGCTGTCGGCGCGTCGGCAGCGAGCCGTGCCAGAGAAGGTAGATCACCTCTTCGTAGGTGGCCTGCCCGGCCAGCTCGTTGATGTCGTATCCGGAGTAGATCAGCACGCCCTCCTGGCCGAGGACCTCACTCAGGCGGGTGGAGTTGGCGACGATTCCTTCGAGTCCTTTAGCAGTGATGGGCATGGTGGTGGGGTTGGAAGCGGGATAACATGCCCCATACCGGCCGGAGCGCAAAGTTTTCCGTTTGCGAAGTCACGGCGCCCTGACAGATTCCGCAGAAATGTCCGCAAATGCCCTCCCCCTCATCGGGATTACCCTCGGCGATCCTGCAGGCGTCGGCCCCGAGATCGTGCGAGACGCACTCGCCTCCGGTCGGCTTCCGGAGGGCGTGGATTTCGAAATTATCGGGTCCGATGCCGGCCACACGCCCGGCGAATCCACGGAGGCTTCCGCCCGGGCTGCGATTACCGCTCTCGAAGAGGCCGCCACCCGCCTGCAGACCGGCGACTTGGCCGGCGTGGTAACCGGTCCGGTTTGCAAGAGCAGCCTGCACAAAGCCGGCTACCCGTTCCCCGGACAGACGGAGTTTTTTGCCGAACGCTCCGGCACGGACGACTTTGCCATGTGCCTCACAGGCGGTGGTCTCACCGTGGCACTCGTCACCGCCCATATCCCGCTGCGCGATGTTTTTCCTCTCCTGAAGGCCACCGAGATCACGCGGGTCGGCCGGCTGCTGCTTGGCTTTCTGCAACAGCGAGGAATGGCTTCTCCGAGGATCGCGGTCGCCGGGCTGAATCCCCATGCCGGCGAGGATGGCGATCTGGGAAGGGAAGAGATCGAAATCATCGCTCCAGCCGTTCGCGATCTGGACTCTTCCATGCCGGGGGTCTTCAGCGGACCCTATGCTCCGGATACCGTCTTCCACCGTGCAGCGGCGGGCGAATTCGATGCCGTTCTCTGCATGTATCACGATCAGGGGCTCATCCCTTTGAAGCTCCATGCGTTCGATTCGGGAGTGAATGTCACCCTCGGTCTCCCCTTTGTGCGGACCAGCCCGGACCACGGAACCGCCTTCCCGATCGCCGGTAAGGGAGTGGCGCGCCACGACAGCCTGCTCGCCGCCCTCCACCTTGCCGCGGAACTTGTCACCCACCGCACCGCGGAATCCCCGCAAAATAAGCTTCCGGCGGGGCCGAAGGCAGCCTGCGGAACCGATTTCAAGGTTGCTTTTCCCACCGACACGACGCAGCCTCAAACCAGTTAATCTCCTAGCCCCATCTCCATGACCAACGCCCTCGAGCAACTCAAACAGTACACCACCGTGGTCGCCGATACGGGCGATTTCGAGTCGATCCGCAAATACTCCCCGCAGGATGCGACGACGAACCCGACTTTGATCTTCAAAGCCGTCCAGCAGGACGAGTACAAACCGCTCCTCGAGAAGGCCATTGCCGATAACCGGGGCTCCGCTCTCTCCGGGTCGGCGCTCTACCGTAAGATCATCGATGACCTCCTCATCGCCTTCGGCCGACGGATTCTTGAAATCGTCCCCGGACGCGTCTCTACCGAAGTGGATGCCCGTCTCTCCTTCGATGCGGAAGCCACCATCGAGAAGGCACGCTACCTTATCGGCCTCTACGAGAAGCTCGGCACACCGCGCGAGCGCGTGCTGATCAAAATCGCCTCCACCTGGGAGGGGGCAAAAGCCGCCGAGGTCTGCCAGAAGGAAGGCATCAACTGCAATCTCACCCTCCTCTTCTCGCTTCCTCAGGCCATCGCCTGCGCCGATGCCGGCGTGCGCCTCATCTCGCCGTTCGTCGGCCGGATTTACGATTACTACAAAGCGACGACCGGCAAGGAATACTCCGGCGCCGAAGACCCCGGCGTCCAATCCGTCCGCCGGATCTACACCTACTACAAAAAATTCGGCTACCACACCCAGGTCATGGGTGCCAGCTTCCGCAACACCGGCCAAGTCACCGAGCTGGCCGGCTGTGATCTCCTCACGATCAGCCCGGAGCTCCTCGGCGAACTCCAGACATCCACCGAGACCCTCGACAAGAAACTCGACGCCG
>CAZSMN010000119.1:0-10429 GCA_964607615.1 uncultured Chthoniobacterales bacterium
TCCCCGCTGCTGGACAAGCGATACGATGCTCGAGGCCGGGGAACTACCTTCTTCATTGGTCGTTCTCGGTGCGGGTCCGGTCGCCCTTGAGCTGGCGACCTACGCCAGTGATTTGCAGACAGCCGTTACGATCATCCAGCGGAGCCCGCAGGTGCTTCGCGGCACCGATGAAGACGCGGCCACCGCGCTGGCCGACGGACTGCGCGATGCGGGAATGACGCTCCACCTGGGCACGCGGCTCCTTGAGATCCGCCATACCGGGGCCGGCACGGTCGCCGTCCGGTTCGAGCAGGGGGGAGCGGAGCAGGTGGTCGAGGCGGCCCGTGTGCTTAACGCGCTTGGTCGTGAGCCTTCCCTCCGGGGCCTCGAAGCCTCGGGCGTGGAGATCCGCAACGGCGCAGTGGCTGTCGCCTCCACCCAGCAGACGTCGCAGCCTCACATCTTTGCAGCAGGGGATGTCTGCGGGCCGTTCGAGGTTGTGCACGTGGCGATCCAGCAGGGGGAAATTGCAGCACGCAATGCGGCGAGGTTTTTGAAAGGCGAGGGAACCGGCACCTGGGAGCAGATGGATTACCGGCTGAAGCTTTTTGCCGTATTTTCCCATCCACAGTTTGCCACTGTCGGGGCCACCGAGGCGGAACTCGCGGCCGCCGGCCGTGCATTCCGCAAGGCATCGTATCCGTTTGCCGAGCACGGCAAATCGCTCGTCATGGGCGAAACGCACGGGCTGGTGAAGCTGCTGGCGGATTCCGCAACCGGGGAGATTCTCGGCGGCACGGTGGTCGGTCCGGAGGCTTCGGAACTCATCCACGAAATAGCGGTGGCGATGCATTTCCGGGCCACGGCGGCAGACCTCGCCGCAGTTCCGCATTATCATCCAACCCTCTCGGAGATCTGGACCTATCCCGCCGAGGAATTGGCGAATCCGGAGGATTGACCTGCCCGCGGGCCGCGATAGTGTAACGCGTTACGTGATATGAACCTGAACAACCTCACCAGCAGCCTTTCCTCCGAACCTGTTTCCTCCTCCTCCAAAAACATTCTTGCGGGAGACGTCGAGATCACTGGCACGCTCAAGTTTGAAAACGAGCTCATTTTTGACGGAAAACTCGACGGAGAGATCGTCTCGGAAGGCGTTCTCACGCTCGGAAAAAACGCCCAGATCAAGGGCGAGGTCCGCACGAAATCCGTTACCGTTCACGGCACCGTCAACGGCAACATCGCCGTAACCGAGCGCTGCGAGCTCAAGTCCAGCTCCCAGCTCAATGGTGACCTCAAGGCAATGCGCATCGTCATCGAGGAAGGCGCCACCTTCATCGGCAAATCCGAGGTCACCTCGTCGAAGACCTCCGCACCCGCCCGCAGCACGGCGCCGGCTGTCGATTCTTCCCGCAAATCCTCAAGCGTCGAGTCTGCCGCCTGATCTGCTTTTTCGCCGGGTAGCCCATCATGGAATCCGGGCTGAAGAAGAAGCCGTTTCAGTGTCCCAAGTGCGACTTCGTCCAGCTTGAGCCCCCGCACCTGATCTCGACCTATTGTCGGGCGTGCGGGGAGTATTACGAGGTCGGACGGGCCGCTGCCAAACCGGTGTTGCCTGCGGCACCGGTGCCGGTTGAAGTAGCGCGGAGAGTTTCGATTTTCTGCCACCGCTGCGGTGCCAGCCATCCGGTCTCCAAGCATGCCGAGAGCACGATCTGCCCTTCCTGCAATGCGGGGATCGAGCTTGTGGATCTGGAGTTCCTCAATCCCGTCGCTCGACCGATCGATACCCGGGGGCATCTCCGGCTGGGTCCGGGTGCGAATTTGACGAGTTCCTGGATCATCTGCGGCTCGGCCCGCATTGAAGGTCGTGTCTCCGGCCCCTTCCGCTCGGAGGGGGAAGTCCAGATCGCGACCAAACACCTTCTCCATTGCGAGATCGTCGCTCCCTCGGTGACCGTGGAAAAGCACGCCTGCACCAGCCTGAGCGGCACGCTGGAGACCGATGCGCTCACGGTGCGGGGATCCCTCGCTGCAACCGTACGCTGCCGGGGCACCATCCGCGTTCTCCGCGGCGGCGTCCTGCAGGGACATGTTTTCGCCCGGGGGATCATCGTCGAAAAAGGCGGGACCCTCACCGGCGATTGCCGTGTCGATGTCACCCAGCCCTACGGACTCGAAGCGGCATCCCCCCTGACACGCCCCAAACGCAACTTCGGCCCGATCCTCCACCTCGCCGTGAATCCCGGCCTGGCCGGTTAAGCGCGACTTCCGCTGATGCAAGGTTGTTCCGCCAGGTGCCTTGTCGGACGGGGCTCCTGGGCCCATTTTAATCAGATCTCTCCGAGGATCCGCCGGCGCTGTTCGGAGAATTCAGCTTCCGAGATGAGCCCACGGGCTTTGAGTTGAGCGAGCTTGCTGAGCCGTATCTCCGTCGACTCCAGGCCCGATTCGGACTCTCCGAAATGCACATTCAGAGGATCCGGCTCCTCGCCCGGGGCTGTGACATCGAGAATCGACATCCGCTTCTTCGATGTAGCGTTGATGAAGTGGTATGCGGCCATCGCCAGCCCTGCGATGACGAAGATGATCCCGAACAAAGGAAAGGCCCATCCGACGACAGGAAACGGAGAACCCTGCGTGAGGGAACAGGCCATGATCGTCCAGACCACTCCGAACGCGGCGGCAAAAAGACTCGCGACACCTCCTCCGAAGGACGGTCCTCTCCCTGGTTTAATGCTATACATAAAGTGACTCCGGCTGGTTGATGAGGGATGGTTGCGCTTCGTGCGTTGTGGCTGATGCAGCGAATGGCGGAACAAGTCTACTTGCTGGAATCCCCAACGGACCAGCGCGTCGTCTTGGTTTCGCCCTCCCCGGTCGCTCTCGTGGAAGATTCACTGTAACCCCAAGGGAGTCGCACCCCTCCGCCAAAAATCAGCATGGCAAGTAGAAGTAGTTTGAAAGCTGTCCACAACGAGACGGCTTTCCATCCGAAAAGATCCGGCAGTGTGCTGTTCCACAGCCATTGAAAAATCAGAAGGACGATGAAAAAGGTTGCGATCACCAGGGGTAAAATCAGGAGTGGGGTATTCATGGGATGGGGTGGGCTACTTAGTTTTGTTTTTGAAACCGGACAATCAAGACGGTCACCCAGGCCATGGAAAAAACCAGAAGGGGGATGGTCAAAAGAAGGGCCTTCGTCGTGTCGAGGTGCGGGGGAGTTGTCAGGTTCGCTTCGACGATCGTGCGTGAGAAAAACGCCTGCCAAAGCAAAAACGCGCTGCCGAACCAGAAGGACGAGACGAGTAGAAACTCACACGCGCGCTTGTAGTTCTCCGTCTTACGCCAGTAGGTCGCGTTGGGAACGTTCAAGTATCTCGCGGGGAGAAACCGGAGGCTGTACATGATGCCGATCATCAGCGCGGGCAGTCCCACTCCCACCGCCAGCATCGATGCCGTAAAAGAAGACCGCGAAACCCACCCGTTCGCCTCGCCGCTTCCGCTGAAGTGCGACACCACCGTCTCCGGAAGCCGGGCATGGTTGCTGATCGCACCCGCTACGAGTAACCCCGCGCAGAGGATGAGGAGGATCGCTGAGAGCGTCTTCATGAGGTGAAATGCGGCTCCAGCCTCACAGGGCAGGCTCCACAAAGACGCTCTTGAGATGCTTGATGGTTCCGTCCGGCTTCTCCTCGATCGTATGCCGCACGGCAGTAACCCGGTAGATCTTTGCATAGCGCCGATGGCCATGAATTCTCGGCCAGCAGGCACCGTCCACCGTATCGCCCTTGCTGATCGCCTGAAAGGACCCCTTGCCACGAAACTCCGCCAGCGGAAAACCAAGCTTCTCCGCATCGTAGAACTGGATCGCATTGATAACCGCCTTCAGTCTCGCCGGAGTCTTTTTGCCGCCTTCGCGGAGTTCACTGTTTTTCATAATGAATTTTTGGCCGGCTCTCTTTTTTTCCCGAAACGATGCTGGCAAATCTGTTTGAGGGATGGGGACGGATACTACGCAGCCGCTCGGGCTATGAGGGTTTGGTCTTATTAGGACACTTGAACCGTCCGGGAGAGCGGAGGATGAACTCCATCTTCCGTTTGAGATCCATTGATCCGAAGGCTTCATTAACCGTTCTGTGACAAGCCACCTCGTTGCTCTCAATGCGTTTGCCTTCATGGGAGAGCGGTAGAAGGTGGTCAATGCTGGCCTCATCAACGTCGAGCGGCTCTCCGCAGAAAAAGCACTTACCTCCCTGCAGATAGAGCATCTTCTCAAGCTTCGTAAGACCGGCTTTCTCTGTTTTAGCCTTCGGCGCAGGTTCGCCCGGCCCCTTGGTACCCGGCGGAGATGGCTTGTTTGTTGGCTCGAGCGTTTTCAGATACTTGCGTCGTTCGAGGCGAGCGGCCCTGATCATTTCCCGCTGTTCAGGTGTAAATTCACAGTCTGAGAGCTTGCCGGGAAACGAATTCCCCATCGGTCTTCCGGCGCGAAGTCGCTCGACAAAATCGCGCACCGCATCATCTGTTACCGAGAAGCTCATAGGATCTGCGAAGGATTAAGGCACGCTATAGCGTTTCCATGGACTTTAGTCCCTACTGGACCGATGTCCGGCGAGGAAGGATATTTAACGGGGCAAGAGCCCGAATCTGCGGTTCGGCGGGCAGAGGAGCAGGCTCTTCCCGCTTGAATGACGGAGTCTGGGATCAGCGGTGGCCACATGCAGCATCGAGGTGGGCTGATGAGATGCACGGCGGCAAGCCGTTTCAGTTCCAACCGCCTTCCAAAACCTCAGAGCTCGAGGAGGTTTTTCAGCAGGCGTTTGACTTCGGGTGAGAGCTGGGGGCCGGGGAGGAATTGATCGCCGGAGACGGCGACCGTGGAGAGCCGAGATCCGGCGGTGTATTGCAGGCTTGACCGCTGTGGCATGCGGGAATAGGGCTGGCCCCATGGAGCAGACCTTTTTCGCAGAGGCGGGCGGCTATCGTAGCGCGGCGGGTGGGAACGGAATCTCAGTCCGGCAGGGTTTGCGCAGCCGGTTTTTCCAGGTCTTCGGCGCTTTGGCGTTGGCCACGACGGCCGCTTCGGCCCAGTCGCTGACGGTGAATTTTGATACGCAATATCTCGGAACCTTCGCCTCGCCCCAGGGGAGCGGTTACGGCGTGTGGAGCAATGGCCAGACGGTTTCGGCGGATAACATCTGGGTCAGTTTTCAGAACTCCGCGTCGGGGAACTTCTCGGCGACGATTCAGGGTCAGACGCTCGCCTACAGCACGACGACCAATAACTGGACCTACGGAAACCAGACTTACACAAGCGTGATGAGTCCGAGCTTTACGGTCAGCCAACTCAATCAGGGAGGGGGATTTACGGTCAACGAGGTGAACGGGCAAAACCTTTTTATCGAATACGGCACGAACACGATCGGCGGCAGCACGCCTCCCGGAGTGGGAGCCCCCGCACGCTACAACGACGTGGAATGGACCTACAATTCAGGGAGTGCAAACAACAACGCGGATCTCACGTACATCAATAATGTCGGAGCTGCGTTGCAGTTGAAATATGTCAGCACTTCCACCAATGCCACTGTGGCTTTCAAGAGCTACACAAGCAATGCCGTCCCGTATATCGCCGGGCAGTCGCCGGCCTCGACGATTACCGCGGCCTCATCTTCCACAGGCACGCCTTCAATCAATAGCTCCGGGAATTACGTTGCCGGCATTCAAGGCGCCTCGTCCTATCCGCCGGCCTCCGGTTTTTTCCTTTCCTATCCCAACGTTATCGCGAATGCGATGTCGGGAAACGTCTCAAGCCCGCTCTTGACGAACATCCCCGGCGGAAGCACGCCCACAACCGCAGACTATGTCCTGGGCGCAGGCTTCGATGGGACGGTTTCGAGCATCTCGTCGAATGCCTCCCTCTATCAGCTCTCGATGGCCTTTACCCCGTCCTTCGTTCTCCAGGGCGACGGCACGTATGAGATCACCTTCAGCGGCACGGTCAAGGGGGTCGTGCCCGGGTGGACAGGCAATGCGACGCAGAGTGTGAACTATGGAAGCACGATCGATCCCCTCAAGATCACGGTTTCGGGTGGAAACAGCAGCTTCTACGGCTACCTGAGCAACGGGAACGTCAACCAATCGCTGGTCACGCTTGGTGGCAACGCTACGGCGTGGGCGCAGTTCTCCACCGACTTTTACAACGGCGGCGCGAGTGGCGGTGGCGGCAGTGGCTCGCAAGCGGCGCCCAATTCCGCAATCGCGGGGGGAGGGAGCTCTACCTCCAGCCTCGACTACGGCCAGATCGTCCAGCGTGCCCTGGGCGATCTTCAGGAATTAATGATGATCGGCGCCTTCGGGAATACCAACATGGGCTTCGGAAATAACACCACCACGATGATCGGCGACATCGCCTCGTACGACATCTGGCAGGACAAGGCCTATGCCTACGCGACAGGAAATGCGACCGAAGGGTTCAACCCCATCGGGAAGTATTTCTGGATCAACTCGGAATACAGCCTGAATGGCAACTCGTCCGATGGAGCCATCTATTCAAACCCCTACGACGATCGCTTCGGCCAGGGCGTGTATCTGCCCATCGATCCATCGGGCGGAACGCTTACCATCCAGCTTCGCGAGGTGGATCCCGTTCCCGAGCCATCTGCAATGGTCCTTCTGGTTATTGCGGCCGGAGCCTTCTACGTCTTTAATAAGCGAAAGGGCTCAAAGGCGGCGGGTGGCGTAGATGAATCGCTCTCTCGAAGCTGAGGCATCGGCTTTATCGAGACGGGGAATGTAGCCGCCGCGGCACGCCGGGGTGGCTATAAATGCTACGAGAACGGAGGGTTCCAGCCTTTCATTCAAATCGCGCCCCCCTCGGAGTTGTTGTCTCTTCTCCTTCCTCTGCGCCCCTGCACCTCTGCGGGAAAATCTGTTTTCTGTTCGAGCCCTAGAGCTCGAGGAAGTTTTTCAACAGGCGCTTGCCTTCGGTGGTGAGGATGGATTCCGGGTGGAATTGGACGCCGTAGACGGGGAATTCTTTGTGGGCGAGGCCCATGATCTCGCCTTCGGCGGTCTCGGCCGTGATTTTGAGGCAGTCCGGCAGGGTGTCGCGTTTGACGAGGAGGGAGTGGTAGCGGGTGGCCTCGAACGGGCTGGGGAGTCCGGCGAAGACATTCTCTCCGGTGTGGAGGATGGGTGATGTTTTGCCGTGCATGAGGCGGTCGGCGCGGACGACGTCGCCGCCGTAGACCTGGCCGATGCTCTGGTGGCCGAGGCAGACGCCGAGGATGGGGAGGCGTCCGCCGAACGTGCGGATGACGTCGCAGCTGATGCCGGCCTCGTTCGGCGTGCAGGGTCCGGGTGAGACGCAGATCTTCTCCGGCGCGAGCGCTTTGATCTCGTCAATCGTGATCTCGTCGTTGCGCTTCACAAGCAGGTCGGCACCGAGCTCGCCGAAGTATTGGACGAGGTTGTAGGTGAAGGAATCGTAGTTATCGACAACGAGAATCATGGTATCCTCCGGGCACGGTCAATGGCGCGCATGCCGGCCATCGCCTTGTTAACGGTCTCCTGGTATTCGCCTTCGGGAGTCGAGTCGGCAACGACGCCGCCGCCGGATTGCACGTAGGCCTTGCCGTCCTTGAGCAGGACGGTGCGGAGGGCGATGCAGGAGTCGTGATTACCATCGAAGCCGAAGTAGCCGACCGCGCCGGCGTACGAGCAGCGTTTGCTCTTCTCGAGCTCGTTGATGATCTGCATGGCGCGGACCTTCGGCGAGCCGGAGACCGTACCGGCGGGGAACGTGGCGCGCATGACGTCGTAGGCCGAGCGTCCGCCGGCAAGGCGTCCGGAGACATGCGAAACGATGTGCATGACATGGCTGTAACGCTCGATGGTCATGAAATCCGTGACCTTCACCGAGCCGAATCCGGCGATGCGGCCGACGTCGTTCCGCGCGAGGTCGACGAGCATGAGGTGCTCAGCGCGCTCCTTGGGATCGGCGAGCAGGTCTTCGGCATTGGCGGCATCGGCCTCGGGCGTCTCACCGCGGCGGCGGGTGCCGGCGATCGGGCGGATCTCGACGAGGTCACCCGTGAGGCGCACATGGACTTCCGGCGAACTGCCGACAAGCGAGTAGCCGCCGGGACAGCGCAGGCAGAACATATAGGGCGAGGGGTTCACAAACCGCAGGGCGCGGTAGAGGTCGAGGGCATCGCCGGTGAAGGCGGTCTCGAACCGCTGGGACGGCACGATCTGGAAGATATCGCCGGCTCGGATGTATTCCTGCGCCTTATCGACCATGGCATGGTATTCGGCGCGCGTCGTGTTCGAGCTGGCTTCGGCCTGTTCGGGCACGGAGCCCGGGAAGATGGGATCGAAGGCCAGCGGTTGGCGGAGCGCGGACAGGACCTTTTCGATCCGCGCGGCGGCCTGGTCGTAGGCAGCGTCCGGTCCCGCGTCGTCGATGAAGGCATTCGCCACGATGAGGAGACGGCGCTTCTTATGGTCGAAGATGACGACGGATTCCGTCACCATGAAAAACATATCCGGGATGCCCAGTTCGTCCTTCGGCGGCAGCGGGATCGTCGGTTCGAACCAGCGCACGCAATCGTAGCCGAGGTAGCCCACGGCACCGCCGCAGAAGGCAGGCAGGTCGGGGCGACAATCGGTGCGGTAGTGCTCCATCCACTTTTCCAGTTCGTCGAGCGGATCCCTCGGGGCCTCGAATGTGCGGGTGCCTTCCGGACCGGTGATCGTAAGGGTTTTTCCCGTCGCAGTAAACGTAGCGCGGGCTCCGCTGCCGAGGAACGAGTAACGGCCGACCTGATCGCTCTGCTCGGCGGATTCCAGCAGGAACGACGGGGCCTCACCGCAAAGCTTTGCGAAAGCGGACACCGGGGTGTCGCCATCGGCCACAATCTCGCACGAAACCGGAACGACTCGCGCCCGGGCGGCCAGCTCTGCGAAGGCCTGCCGCGTCGGGGTGAGGGGAATCATGAAAACGAAACCTTGGGAGCTTGCTTCTCTTCGGGGTTGTCGATCTGAAACAGCTCGGCCGGACCGAAATTGAACATACCGGCGATGATGTTCGTCGGGAAAACCTCGCGCTTCGTGTTGTAGGCCATGACGGAATCGTTGTAGGCCTGCCGCGCGAAGGCGACTTTGTTTTCCGTCGAGGTGAGCTCCTCGGTGAGCTGCATCATGTTCTGGTTGGCCTTGAGATCGGGATAGGCTTCGGCGACGGCCATGAGGCGGCCGAGGGCGCCCGTAAGTCCGCCTTCGGCACCGGCGAGGGCTTTCATCGCACCGGGATCGCCGGGATTCGCGGCGGCCTGGGTGCCGGCGGACTGGGCGATATTCCGAGCCTGGATGACGGCTTCGAGCGTGCTGCTCTCGTGCTTGAGGTAGCCCTTGGCGGTCTCGACGAGGTTCGGAATGAGGTCGTAGCGGCGCTTGAGCTGGACGTCGATCTGTGCAAACGCGTTTTTGAAGCGGTTCCGCAGCGTCACGAGGCCGTTGTATTGGCCGATCGCAAAGATGCCGACCACAACGACCAGGCCGATGAGGATCAAGAGGATGGTGACCATGAGTGCAGTGTGCTAGCGCGGGCAGGGCGACGCAACTTCGAAAAGCGGTGCCGGCGCATCAAAATGTGGGGCCGGATGCCTTGCGCGCGCGGGCCGTGATCAGAGTCCGAGGGCCTGATCGATCGCGCGCTTTTGCTGGTCGATGAGCTGGGTGATACCATCCTTCGCCGCGTCAAGCATTTCGCCCAGCTGGGCGGCGCTGAAGACGGATTCCTCGCCGGAGCCCTGCACCTCTACAAAATCGTGCTTGTCGGTCATGACGACGTTCATATCTACCTCGGCGTCCTTGTCCTCGATGTAGTCGAGATCGACCACGACCTCTCCGGCCACAACGCCTACGCTGACGGCCGCGACGCGGTTTTTGATCGGAAGAGCGCCGAGTTTGCCCGCGGAGATGAGCGAATAGCAGGCCAGCTCAATGGCGACGGCTGCGCCGGTGATCGACGCCGTGCGCGTGCCGCCGTCGGCCTGGAGGACATCGCAATCGACCCAGAGCGTGCGCGAGCCGAGCTTTTCCAGATCGACGACGGCCCGGAGCGAGCGGCCGATGAGGCGCTGGATCTCGGTGCCGCGTCCGTCCTGGCGTCCGCGCGACGAATCGCGGGGCTTCCGGGTGAGTGTGGAGTAAGGGAGCATGGCATACTCCGCCGTGAGCCAGCCGCCGGTGACGCCCTGCTCCTTCATCCAGCGCGGGACGCTCTCCTCGATCATGGCCGTGCAGATGACGCGGGTGTTGCCGAACGCGACGAGCACCGAACCATTGGCGTGCGGGGCGATTCCAGGCTGGAAAGTGATGGGGCGGATCTGGCGGGCGGAGCGTTGGTCGTGACGGGGCATGGGACCGGCACGATGCCTGCCGC
>CAZSMN010000120.1:0-10300 GCA_964607615.1 uncultured Chthoniobacterales bacterium
AGACGGCCCCATTTTTGAAAACGTAGTCGGCCGGGGGGCCATCGGCCGCACGAGCGGCGGAAAGAACGAGGCTCATGATCACGGGGAGCAGCGCTGTTGGCAGCCAGCGGACGGGGACCCGTTCCGCCGTGTGTTGTTTGGTGCGGGGGGTGTTTTTCATAAACTTGCTTCGTTATGTCGGGGAGACGACCACTGTGGCACTCCCTCTGCCCCGGCCACTGTTTGCTGCCAGACTATCAATACCCGCCGGACGGTCTACTCCCCCCCGTTGGGTATTTTATGCCCCGACTATCCTGTCCGCTCGACAACGGGAACAACTGGTGGAAAGGTCGCCTCCGGCTGGGCCGCATCCTGCTCGCCGTGTATCTGTGAACTCCTACGTCGCTCTTCTTATTGCCATCGTCACGGAAGTTGTCGGAACATCATCCCTGAAAGCGAGCGCGGGATTTTCACTCATCGGCCCTTCGCTTATGGTCTTTGTCGGCTATGGCCTCGCCTTTTACTTTCGTTCCCTTGCGGTGCGAAGCATACCGCTGGGGATCGTCTACGCCCTGTGGTCCGGTATCGGTTCGGTTCTGATTGTTCTCGTCGGATGGTGGATCTTCAGCCAGGCGATCGGCGGCTCCGCAATCCTCGGCATTGCTCTCGTCGTCTCCGGATGCGTTGTGCTGAACGTCTTTTCCAAGACGTCGATTGATTGAATATTCTTACGCATTTATCCCGCACAAATAATACTCCTATGAACGCCCATCTCGCGCTCTTCATCGCCATTCTTACGGAAGTCATCGGGACCTCTTCCTTAAAGGCCTGTGAAGGCTTTACGCGCCTGACGCCATCGATACTCGTCATCCTTGGCTACGGTCTCTCCTTTTTGTTCCTTTCGATAGCCGTACAAGACATCCCGCTCGGAATCGCCTACGCCATATGGTCCGGACTAGGCTCTGCATTGATTGTGCTCATCGCATGGATCATTTTTAAACAACCGATCGACTCAGCCGCGGCTATCGGCATCGCGCTGATTATCTCGGGTTGTGTGATTCTGAATGTCTTCTCCCAGACCTCGGCCCACTGACTGTGTTCAGCCCGATGTGAACGTGTGTCGGTGTCGGCTCTTTGTGCGTGCTCACCAAAGTGAAAAACCAAAGGCGGAGCCAGCGCACTCTCAGGCATAGGCGGATTGCTTTTGATTTCCCACGTAGGTCCACAAAATCCGGACCGACGCGCTCGCTGAGTCCCCGAAGTACAATTCCACAGCACCTCAAAGCTCGAACCGCAGCACGCCAGCTCACCCAATCTTTTCACCATTCCAAGTAGGTGATTTTAGATTTCTAAGACTGCCGATTATCGCCGACTCAATGCGAGGCGAAGCCCGTTCGGCTCAGGTGCGTGAATAGCTCGACCGCTTTCTCGAACGACCAACGCTTACATAAAGAAGAGTCGATCTCCTGCGAATGCCGAGAACACGCGCCCTAAATCCGCCAAGCAGAGGAATAGCAGTTGCTCTTCAGCGCGAGCACAGCCCACGCACCCTTCCCCTTGAAAAGGGTGCGTGGTCATCCCTGGCTATCTTCCCGATTTCGTAAAATCCTTCCGGCAATCGGCCACGCGCGCGGAGATGGTCTCCACAAGCTTCCCAACCACCGGGTGGGTGAGTCCCTCGCCGCTCAAGCGATTTGCCGTGTCGCTGCAATGCTGTGGCAATTCCTCCAGGAACTGCGAGACGCGCTCTTCCAGGGCTTCGGGTCGGAGTCGGTTCTCGCGGGCGAACTTTTCCCAGTGGCGACGTCCGATTTCTCGCAAGCGGTAGGAGCCTCCGATCTTCATCGCGAGATTGGCCCGGCGCAGATCGACTTGTTTGGGGTAAGGAAGAGCGCTGGAAAAGTCGTAGAGCGGGGCCAAGCGAACCTGCGCCCCGGGAGCAATCAACAAAGAGAAATTTTTGGCATGCGCGTCGGTTGCTCCGGAGAGCCAGGCCAGAATCAGGGCATCGATAAACCGGGCCTCGTCTTCGACTCGGTCGGCGGAGTAATCACGGATTAAGGTTAGGATTTCCGTAGCCGAAGGGCCGCCCTCATTCTGATACTTTTGCTGGGGAGGGCGCCCCAGGGCCTGGCAGAAATCCTCCTGATGGATGCGGAGCACCGCTTTCCCCCTGCGCAAGCGGTCGTAGCGTTCCACGACGATAACCGGCTGCTCATCAAAATATTGGACGGTGGAGGAAGCCGTGGCCAATCCACATGTCTCCGCCAACCGCAGACAGAAATGCTCGTTCTCCGCGAAGCCATCGAAAGCGTCTGTGGCCGGCTTCAGGATGTGTGTGGTTGGAATAGATCCTGATGGAACGCCCCACCGGTTTTTGTGCGCGTCATGATAGAGGGCGATCTTGGGCTGGGCTCCGGCCAGACTGAACTGGCCCAAGTCGGACCCGTTTCGGGTCGCGGCATGGTCGCGCAGGAGCAACGCCACGCGCTCGTTTAGATCCGCATTGCTCAGCCAATCCACCTTGCCCTTGGGGGGAGACTTCTTCCAAGCCTCGAGATTCTCGGGACGGACAAACTGAATGGCTCCCGCGCAGTCTTCCCCAACATGGGCGAGAAGAGCGAAGGCGTTTTTCGGCGAAACCTGAAACTTGGTTCCCCAGCGTCGCAGAACCCCGTCGTTGTCGGGTAGCAGTCCCCAGAGGAATGGCTCGATCACGTCATGCCGATGCTCGGTCGCGGTCAGGGGCATGGAGAGCGAGAGCGGAAAGGAGTCCGGATGCACCTGCCACGCTTCCTCGTAATGAAATTCCATTCGGTCGCGGCGAGGATCGCGGATGACCCGACCAACGACCTTGCCGCCGCACACGAGAACCAGTTCCTCGCTCATTTCCTCGGGGCGGTTTTTTGGCCCACCCGGAGGAGCGCGCCAAGGTCAATTCCATGGGATGTTGAGACCGGACCGCCTGCTTCGACCTGAAGCGACAGGCCAAGCTCCCGGAGTGTTCGGAGCACGAGATCGACTTGGGCCGAAGGCTTGCCCTGCTCAAGGGCCACGAGCCAAGCCCGGCTGACGCCTGCTCTTTCGGCTAACTCTTGCTGAGTCATTCCAAATTTGCGGCGCCGATCCCGGACCAAGGCACCCAGGGCTTTCACCGAAGGTATGTTCATTGGACAGTAGTCTAGCATGTCAACGAACGCAGACAAAGAAAATATGTCAACGAACGTTGTCATTCAAGTACTGTCAACGAACGGCGACATGCCTTCTCTGTCGTCGTTAGGGAGCTGCCCGCTTGAACGCAGCAGGAACCTCTCGAACTCGCAGGTCCTCCGGCCAATCCGACCAATCTCCCCCATGACCATCTTTGAGACGCAACTCCCTTCCATTCTCCCTTGGCCGGCGGCCGAGTTGCTTGAGAAAGTAGGCAACCCTCTCGCGACGGCACTTGTCGCGCAACTCTCTCGCCCACGAGAGATCGAAAGGTCTCACAGCCTCCTTCCGACCACTCTCGCCACCCGCGATCAACCAATCGATCCCCGCAAGGTCCAATTGCTCGGCCGGGATCCGCGCCCAGAGCGGCTCGACGGAAAGGCCGCGGATCGCTGCCGGGACTTTTCTGAGCTCGTCAATCCGTTGGAGGTTGTCGGGACCGGTAAGCGTTGTCATTGCGCAGACATTCTTTGGAAAACCGCCGATCTCCTCACCAAAACGGGCCATGCGGTCCGGGCGTTTGGTCAACCACAACCAGAGGTGCCGCTGTCCCTGCGCGGAGCGAATCGCCTCGATCACCTCAGACTTCAGGAAACCGAAGTCGGACTCCCGAGAAAACGCGTCGCCCATGTCGGACACGAAAACCAGCCTCGGACATCCATTAAGCCACGGCTTTTTGGGATCAGAGATTCCCCGCAGATTACGTGCACGCGCCATTTTCCAGACCCTTTCACCGAACCGGGTAACCACCTCAAAGGCAGGCGCATATCCCGCGTTGGCTTCGCGAGTGGGATTGAGGAGGGAGCGAGCTTTGTTTAGATGGAGCTTTGCAGCGTAACACGTGATCGCCCGGCCTATCGCGAGATCGGCAGCTTGCGCAGCCCTGCGCCCATGCTGAGCGCGCACCTGCTTCACAAATTCCTTTCGCAAATGCCAGATGTTGGTCGTTGATAACGCACGGGAATGCCCCGGAAGGGGGGTGGAGATTTCCGCGTAGGCCGACTTGATCAATTCACGGAAGATCGTTCGGCTCATTCCGGTTTTCCATTTGGAATTCAAGACGAGGACCGCATCGATCTCCGCCAGGATTTGAGACGGTGAAGGAAACAATTCGCAGCCCCCACACCCCATGATTGGATTCACCGTGGAGTGGCACCATTGGATTTTTGTTTTGTTGGACATAATCTTCCTTTCAGCCTTGTCCCCCGTGGGATGACTCGACGACTGGCCACCGTCGACAATCACTCCCCCTACCTTTGGACAAATACCCATAACGCACCGCCCGATACACCATGACCGAAGGAGGGAACTTCATAAGTTTGGTTTTGGGTTCATTTCTTCGGAACGCAAATAATTTTTCGGAAGAATGGCGTGGGACCTGACGCAGATCAGCCACGGCTCCTTCCGTCCTGCCTACTACCACCACCTAGGACAACCTCAGGCGTCGCGATCGCTATGACTGTGATGAGCCGGAACGCCGTTTCCCGTAAACCGATGTCTGCAAAAGTGAAACCCGGTAGACACTGTTCTGAGTGATCACCAGCTCGCTACCTTCAATCGCCTCGATTCTCGTTGAAACAAAGATGCCATCGGCGCTGACCCCGTTGCGCCAGATTCGCAGGAGACGAAATTGACCACCCACCCGGATCGGTTCCAGCAGCACACCGCGCAATTCGTAGTCCACGGGAAGCGATCCCAAGTTCCCCCGCGCTCCCTGCTCCCACTCTGACCAGGAACCGGGTAAGACCATCGGACTTTGGGCTGCCCGGATCTTCGTTATGGCGACAAGGTTGCCCTCTTGAAGAGAAGTTATCATAGCGCGAGCTCCTTCTGCTGGAGGGTGCTCCTCTCCGCATCCTCCGTGAGGGCCTCAAGGACCAAGCGCTCTGCCCACCGGCAGCCGAGGCCTTGGGTAACGGCGTCTTCGATCGATTCGTCACCCGCCCGCCGGATAATCATCGCCAACCTGCCCGGCAGGCATCCGCACAGGCTATCCAAAAGGAGCCGGTATTCCGGCTCTCCCAGAGGTGGCAACACCAAGGGCGGGGTTACAAAACGATTGGCAATCTCGGTCGGGATGACAGAGGCGAGCTCATGCTGCGCAGGGACAGATGGCTTTGAGATGTCTTCGGCACCAAAGCCCATGCTCCTCACGTTTTTTTGAGCCCACAAGTCTTGGAAGGCGCCACCTCCGACCACAAACATGTGGTTGGAGAGAATATCCTGTGCGTGCTTGAGGCAGTCGGCGCTGGTTGAATGTGGACAGTCGTCGTCGATTTCCCAAGAGAGGTTGACAGGGATAACCCGGTCCAAGGCCGAGAAAATCTCCACGCGGAGGTGATTCATCCAGCTTGAGCGCTCCCCCAGCTTGCACACTTCATCAATGAAAATGATGCCCTGTTTTTGATCATGACAGAACGAGGCGATCTGCTTCCAGGTTGGAACCGCCGATCGCTCCGAGCAACCCATGGGGATCCAATTAACACTGGAAACCTCCAGCATCGGAAGTGGCATGACCTTCGCGAGATGCCGGACGACATGGGTCTTCCCGCTGCCCGAGGGACCGATCAGAAGCCTCGTAAAGCGCGGAGCAACGGCGAGCCTGCGCCAGTCCCCGCGGAAGAACACCTCGGCTGTTGAGCGAAGCGCACGGAAAGCTGGAAGTTGATGATTAAAAAGCACGCTCATGATCCTCCCAGACGGTTGAATCCCCCTTGATGAAAGCTGGCGATGGATTCCGAAAGCACCCGCAGGGATTCGGTCAGATCCTCATAGGTCAGGAGCATCCACAGTTCGCGGCTCATCGGCTCAATCGAATGGTGCTCCAAGGAAACGCTCGGTGGCAGCACCCACGGGCCGCGAAAAAACATCTCTCCTCCCAGGGTAATAATCACCCGACGGCTGAAGGGCTCGTGGAGAAAATACCTCCGGTGTTTTATCTCCCAGGATTCACAGTAACCAATCTGGAACCACACCGACCGTACGCGCCGATGAATGGCGAAAACCTGATCAGCGCGAGAAGCCATGCTCCTCCTCCTGGTCCAGTTCCCTCACCCGGATCTCGATCTGATCGGTAAGCGTCAGAAAAAAGGCGGCAAGGACACGGTATCCAAACGGATGTTTCGAGGCGGCCTCCGCACACTTGCTCATCGCCTGAGCAAGAAACGCCTGCCGGCACATGGTGGGATCCTCGTAGAGCGGGCGCAGCTGGTCCCTCCATACCGAGGCAGAGTATTCCACGGCAGCCGAATACTGCTGCTCATCCTCGATGAACTCATTCAGTTGGCGGCATTCCTCATCCGAGAAGCAAAGGAGGACGGCATACAGGTTCATTGCGGACCTCCTGCGAGTTGAGGGACATATTGGTAGATGCCCTGCGCGACCTTGCGCACGAAGGGATCGTGATGGTTCCTCAGGTGCTCGCCCACTTTCGCCTTGAGATTGGCGTCGACAGGCATTCCGAGGCGGGAGGCAACCCGCTCGATCACGTCCGAGCGGCGCATGGCCTGCCCCTCCTCCTCCAGAATCTGGTGGATTTCCGCGCGCAGGGATCCGGGTTTCGGAGGACGGAGCGGCGAGCGGCGAAGTCCGCGGGACTCACCCATTCCTGGCGCCGATGGAGAGGAAGCCCGGGCGGGTGGCGAGAATGGCGGTCTCGCCATGGGGACCTGAGGAGCAGGCTCCATAATATCCTCTAATCGGCCGCGCAGATTCACCAAATCGGCCACTGCGTCCTGGTAGACTTTGAGTTCGCTCCAAGGCAGGAGCATGAGTTCGGCAAGGTGTTGGGGTTTATTCATGGCGTTGGATTACTTCAAGCAACGTGGGTTTGAGGTTGTACGGCAGTGGAGAGGGCAGACGGGCGGCCGAGAGGCGGACCTCATGGGTCTCGGTTTTTCCAAGAGCCGGGTGCAGAAAAAACAAAGTCTGGGCCGGAGGGGCCGGCAGGAAGTTCATGCCGAAGCCATCCACCCCCACAAAGCTGCCATTCACGACGAAGGCGCCCGTACCAAACGGCACAGAGGCCGAGAAGTGCTTGTCTCCCATCACGTAGTAATCAATCGCCTCGCGCCCGGCCTGCACGTTGCGCAGTGTCGAGTTGTGGACCTCGCGGTTCATGCCGCCGCTACAAAAGTTGCCTCCGCGCACCTCGTCACCATGAAGGAGCTGCAAGCGGAACCGTCCGTTTTGTATCTGGCGGCGCGAGGAGATCCGTTCGTCCCATTCCACATTGGACAGTCCGGCGTGTCGGCAAAGGGCTCCCAGCGATCCGTAGAAGATGGTATCCAAATTACTCCAGCGCCGGTCACTCGGCATCTTGCGCATCCCGGGCCACCGTCCGTGATTACCCGCCACACCGTGGATCTCAACCTTCGGCACCACCTTGGAAAGGCCACACACAAAGGGGAAGAAGAGGTTGAGGGCGAGGTCGGCCTGCAGCGCAATCGGAAGGGTCAGATCATCTTCCAGTGTGTGGCCCAGATGTCCGTGAAGAATGTCACCACCGAAGAGCAGCAGAAGCTTATCAACGGGACGTCCACTCAGGATGCGAATCACCTCGAGCTCCAAGTGGCGGATGCGGGCGAGAGCGATGGCCGGGTTGTAATCACCGAGGCCTTCCGTTTCGCGTGGGTCAACCACCTGACCGATATGCACGTCGGAGACAACCAGAACCGCCGTCTGTGCGACGCCTGACCGGGAAACTGTCATCGGTGGCGGTGGTGAAAAGGCAAACCCTCTTGGCAGATCGCAGAGGCTGCGGCGGAATTCCTCGACGATTTTCTCCTCAAGGATCTCACGTTTGGCAGACTCGATTTGCTCGCGCTCCTGCCGCCTCTGCTCGCCGAGTTCCAGTTCACGGCGTGCACGGATTTCATAGGCACGGGGCTCTTCGCGCTGAGCCGGCATGTGGACTGGCGCTTTCTCTACCGAACCTAGGGATGGCTCAGAGGCGCAGGGTTCCGGTGTGGCGTCGCAGACAAGCTGCCTTGTCGAGTAACCCAAGGACAGGAGCTTGTAGCGGACGCTGGCCTCCGTACGGCCTACCATCTGCGCGATCTCGCGAGACGGATAACCGCGCTCATAGTGCTCAAGCACTCGGTCGATTTCCTCTTGTGTCCACCAGCGGGTGTTCATGCCGCCTCCTTCCCGATGCTCGGTAGGACATGGGCACTGGCGCTTGCCATGGCGATTGCCGCTAAGCCAACCAGTTCCTGGAGCAGGCGGTCTGCATCCTGTTCGGCCTCGGTCTTCGCCATCTCACCTTCGAGGCGCGTCAGGTGCAGGTGAATTTTCCCAAGGCCCTCGCTGAGCGAGTGCGGGGCCATCCCCTCCTCGAGTTCTTCAGCAACCAGTTCGAAAATTGGATCTCTCATCATAGGGGTAACGTCCTCTGAGGGGCGTTCGTAAAGGCGGGATTTTTCAGCGGCTTCGCGGAAGCCGCTTGTTTGGGGACGGTTTACGGCTGTGCGGGTTTCCCCGCGCCGTCACCGGCAAAGAGGTGGTCCGGTGTATGAGTACTAAAACATTCATCGCATCAGCCGCCCCGAAGGGGTCGGATCACATGGTAGAGGCTTGGCTGGCTTTCGCCGCCGCGCCTCTCCTCAAAGAAAACCTCAACAATCTCGCAGAGCTTCTCGAAGCAGAGGTCCGACGCAGGATTCCACACAATTCGCAGGAAGACTTGCTGGGAATCCGAGATGAAATCATCCAGAAAACCTGCCTCCGCCTTCTGGGCGGGCACCTGTCGGGTAATCCCAAGCTTCTGTTGGCAACAAGATCTGGGAGCGTGGCGGTGATTTCCTACCAACTGCGCGTCTGCATTTCGACCGCTCTGAAATATGAGCGCAAAGAGGCAATACGTCGCGCGGTGCGCCACAATGCCCGGCAGACGGAACTCACCGAGGACAATGGCGGCGTCTCCCTCCATCCGGCGGGCCGCTCGTTCTGGGAGCTACCATACGAAGTTCAACGGGAGCTCGCTCTGGCAGCCTTGCGTCTGGCCGTTACGCAGCGCCTCCTCACCGCTTCCAACGCAGCCATGGCCATCCGGATGATTGAGGGCAACCTGACGGAGGCCGAGGTCTCACGGGAGATGGGCATCTCACGCCAAGCGGTCAACCAGCGCATGGAGAAAGTCCGTAAACATCTCCCGAAGATGATCGATACTCAGGAGTTCCCACTATGATCCCGTCCATTAATTCCACCATCGGTTCGGGCTCGGGCAAGGCCAACGCAACATTTCGCTGGCTGGCAGAGAATACTGACAAACTCGACAGTCCTGGAAAAGTCGAAACGCATCTTTACGTCACTGGGCGAAGCGAAATCGAGACACTCGACTTCTCACGGTTTGTAGCCACCTTCGGACCGCATCTCTCAAGGCCGAAACTCCGTCGCCTTCACGGAAGCGTTCATTTTGCGGTAGATGGATACGACGGCACAGAACTTGATCTCTTTGAGATCGAGGAGGTGAGGCGGTTTTATCGCCTTCTGCACGCCTTCTGGCCTTGCTGGCTTTTCGCTGGATCAGTGCACTCAAGCAACCTCCGAACGATCACGCTCTGTATCCTACCCAACCTGACCCTGAAGCGCACGAGCGATGAGTGCCGAATCAGCCTTCCTCAGGAGGATCTGGCAACATTTTTGGAAAGCTGCCTGCCAGTCAGTGCGATTCTCCATCACCGAGCCGGAATGAGCAAACGGTCGGGCGTGCAGCATCTCAAGGCAGTAGAGCGCTATTTGGGCATCTCCTGAGAATGACCTCGCTTCTCCTACACCCACCAAGGCCTCCTCCCGGGATGGCAACGAATTGCCCCCCGACAGAGGACTTCCTTGCAGAGGCACAAATTAACAATCAATGGACTAAGCACAGACCGGAGCGAAGCAGTGCAATTCCGAGCCTCAGTTTAGGTAAAAGACGTGGCAGTGCACATCAACATATTGCTTGGTAAGATTTAGAAGCCCAATTAAAAGCAGGAAACGTATCGCCGCGTTGCCGGCCTACGTCGGTCACTGCCCCTGTTGGCGGTGAGCTAATTTGCCTCTTTAGCGATTTCAAACTAGTCTCCTGTCAGCCAAGTGCTTTGCATAAGTTGGCTGTTCTCCTGAGGAT
>CAZSMN010000121.1:0-10292 GCA_964607615.1 uncultured Chthoniobacterales bacterium
GCTCACAGAACGCCTGCTCCAACGAATGGGTGGGATTGCGCCTACCGTGGAAGACGGCCAGGCCATCTTGGATTTTCTCGACCGGGCAGGGTTGCTGGTTGTCTCGACTGTCTATGGTCTGCGCGACCAGACCCAAGTAACCCAACTCAACGCGGAGCGTGTGCGCATCTGGACGCCTGCCGCCGAGGAGCGTCTTAAGTGTGGGATCTGCTCATGGCCGCTATCGGGAGCAACGCTGGATGCACCATGCCCGCGTTGCCATGGTTCTGCGGTGGCTTGGCTGGACGCCGACGTACATGGACACCGAACCGTGCGCAGGCTACTGGAAGGAATTGACCTGCCCCTGGACGCTCAGGAACACACTGCGCAAATTACAACCGAGCGGCGTGTCGAGTTAGAGAATCGATTCAAGGCTCCGGCGAGCGAAGCGTCATTGAACGTTCTGGCTTGCTCCCCAACGATGGAGATGGGGATCGACGTTGGTGGGCTCGATGCGGTCATCCTGCGAAACGTTCCGCCGCGCCCTGACAACTATGCGCAACGCGGAGGTCGTGCTGGTCGGCGCACCCGAGTCGGCCTTGTCGTGGGGTATGCTCGCAGCACTCCGCACGATCAGTATTTCTACGATCACCCGGAAGAAATGATCTCCGGGGAGATTCCGGCCCCCGCCATTTCACTGGGAAATCGCGATGTGATTCTGCGTCACCTTTGCGCGATTGCATTCGGCGCGGCAGAGCCCGGCCTCGCTGGTCGCATGGTTGAGTATGTGACTCCCGAGGGACAGATCAATACCGAGCGCGTGCAGGAGCTAATAGCTGCGGTGCAGTCCCAGGTCGGTTATGCGCTTAGTTTGGCCCGAGATGCGTGGGGGACAGAAATTCTGACGGCATGTGGATTGAACGACAATGCGCTACGAGCGCATCTCGAACAGTTACCCGCACAGATTCAGCGCGTGATCGATGCGACCTCGCGTCAAGTCTTGGACCTTCGACAACCCTTGGAGGCATTTGCTGCGAACGTGGTCGGAAGGCAACAGGGCAACCGTGCGGCCGATCTCGTAGCACGCCTGCTCGGCATCCCGACCAGCAACCGAGATGGCGGCAGGGATGCCAGCGATTCCTCCGCTGGGTATCCACTGAGGCGATTCGCAGAATTCGGTGTTCTCCCGGGCTACGAGTTCCCCGCTGAACCGGCGAGCTTGCGCTTGGTCGGTGATCCAAGTGAAGAGACCCCGGTCACCGTGGCCCGACGCTTCGGCATTTACCAGTTCATGCCGGAAGCGCCGGTCTATGCCCGTGCCAAGCGATGGAAGGTAGCGGGCCTGGACATGAGTTCGCCGTGGAACCCTCGCGTCGACGTTCCGTGGAGTTATCGGGTCTGCGGGCAATGCGGACTTCATTTTTCGCAAGAACACCCGGCGTGTCCGCGATGCAGCAGCAGCGAGCCCGGACGGGCCCTTCCCGCATTTGAGTTTGGTGGATTCCTCGCGTTCCGCAACGAAGCACCGATCCTCGACGAAGAAGATCGAATTGCAGCGCGAAACCTGGTCGAATTTTTCCCGCAATGGAATGGAGACGTTTTTGAACGTTGGCATGTCGGTCCCGGATGGGAATTACGACTGACAAGGAATGAGGAAGTCCGCTGGCTCAATGAGGGCATCGAACCGACGGAAGCTGAACGACGTCGTGGTGGATTACTTCACAATGATGCCAAAGGATTCAACCTGTGTCCTTCCTGCGGACGAATCTTAACCACCCCTGATGACGAGAGGCCGGGACGAGGACGCCGCCAACCGCGGAACGCCCGGGCAGGCCAGGACCCGCACGGACATTCACCGCAGTGCCCGCGAGCTGGAGAGCCTCCAACCCCATGTGCCATTGTAACAGCTCTTCGAGCAGAAGTCTTGCGGTTGATCGTTGTTCTTCCCGAGAGCATGCAGCCCGAGGCGCTCGAAGAATGGTCCCACTCGCTCGGAGCCGCGCTCAGGACAGGTATTCGTCAACACTTCGTGATGGACGGGTCGGAGATTGATTTTGAACCCGAGGGGCCCTGGCAGGAAAGCGGTGACGCCGGTTCCTTCCAGAGGATGTCATTGACCTTCGTGGACCCGAGTATTGGAGGCAGTGGATATATCCCCCGAATCGCCCGTGAGTTCCATCTTGTGGCCGCTCGCGCCATCCAGCATCTCGATCACCAGAACTGCGAAACCGCCTGTTATCGCTGCCTCAAGTCATACCAGAATCAACGTCACCACGATAAGTTGCGATGGCCGCTTATTATGGCTGACCTGGATGCTATTGCAGCCGCTGCCCCGCAGCCGCGTGCGCTTCAGACGGGTGATGCAGACGACCCAAGGCCGTGGCTGGAGGCGTATGCCGCGGGTGTAGGTTCCCCGCTCGAACTGCGCTTTCTCCGGTTATTTGACGCACATGGATTTCAACCACAGCGGCAAGTGCCAGTGGCACCTTCTGATGGCGAACGTCCTATCTCAATTGCTGATTTCGCCGTGCCAGACCGTCGCCTGGCTATCTACGTCGATGGAGCGGCTTTCCATGTGGGGCAACGCCTCAGGAGGGATAGGTTCATCCGTGACCGCCTCCGCTCAGGTTCTCCACCGTGGCACATTGTTGAACTCAGAGCGTCGGATCTTTCCCGAGGACGGTCGCTTGTAGAGGAACTCCGAGCCATATAATTAGATGCAAAACGACATATTATCTGCAAGCGACAAGGAGCTGACTGCTAGGCTGGACGTTTCTCTGGTTTTTGAAGGTCCGTTTCCTCTGGGAAGCAAGAAGATTCCTGATGAATCGGGTATCTACGTTGTCTACACGGCAAACATTGCTGGTGATAACTACGAGAATCTCTTTCCAATTTATATCGGCACTTCAAAGAACATGCGGAAGCGCCTTGGTGGGCATCACAAGTATTGGGCTTTCCTCAGATCTGCGTTTAAAGGGAAAGAGATCGTGTGCACAGGGTGTCGGTTCACACACCCGCAGATGGAACGAATCGAAGCAGCCCTCATTTTCTGCAATAAGCCAAAGATCAACAAGATGTATTCGGTGTATTTTCCATTCGGCCCAACAAAAGTTAAACTTGCTGGTGCGATTCAAGGACTCTTCACCGAGTCGGGAGATAAGATTTTTGTGAGGAACGGAGGCGATATCGGTTACTGGCGTATTGAGCGTTCAAGCTCAAAATTCACCGACTGAAACAGTCGTGCTGTTATGACCATTTCTGGACCAGGTTCAAGCGTCGTATGTCGCGCTCTGTTACGCCCGCTCGTCTCGAACCACCTGTCAAAAACAGCAATTCTTCCTGTTTCCACGGGGGCAGGTTCAGGAGGTTCATGATCTGGGTGATCCGGGCGCGGGAGACGCCGCCCAACCGAGCCAGATCCGCATAATCCCGGACGACCCCCTCGCGGATCAGCCCGTCAAAATGGATGGCGAGCGCCATTAGCCGGGAAATCCGGGGAACCGGGTCTGGTGGCGCGGGTGCCGCATCCGGTGCAGGTCCTACAGCGACCGTCTTTTTTCCTGCCTTTGCGCGTTTGAAGTGGATCGGTGTTTCGATGGTGAGACTCATGGTTTTTCCTCGGCAAGGGTTTTGATGCCGGATGGGTGGAACGAGATCGCGACGGTGCCCTTTTCCCGGTCATATGCGACCTGTTCCAAAAGAAGGCCAAGGGAGCGGGCGCGATACGCGGGCGGCATCGCGTCGAACACCGAGCGAAACGCCCCGAGCACCCCGGCGATCTCCGGCGCGGTGATGGCCGCAGCCTCAATACCCACGATTTCCTTTGCGATCTCGGCCATCCTCGCCTCCCCGGCGCGAAGCTGGTCCTCAAGGTCGGCAAGCCGCCTTGTGGCGTTCGGAAGGCCGACGATCCCGGCAACAAGTTTCGCTTGGTAGCGCAGCGCCTTCTCGATCTGGGTCTTCTCGGCGTCGAGCGCAGCCATCCGTTCTTCACTCTGGTTGCGGGCGTTTTTCTCGATTCGGTCCACCAGTTCCGAGTCGGCTCCGATGGCGGCGATACGGTCCACAACGAAATCTTCGATCTCCTGTGCGGGGATCGAGCGCGTGGTGCAGACCCTCGCGCCCTGCTTGGTGGCGTTCTGGCAGACGTAGTAGCGATACCGTGTCGCGCCCTTGCTGGTGAAGGTGTGGATCATCGAGCAGCCACAGGAGCCGCATTTGAGAAGGCCTTTCAGCATGCCACCGAACTTGACGCGGCGAGCCCCGCCACGCTTCTTGGCGTTCCGCTCGATGAGGGCCTGCGTCTTCGCCCAGATGGAGTCATTGATGATCGGCTCGTGCTCGCCCTCGTAAATCTTGCCTTGGTAGTCCACCTTCCCGAGGTAGGTGACGTTCGTCAGCAGGAGCGTGAGATTCGACTTCGTCCACGGCCCGCCGCCGGTCGTTTTGCCGCTCTTGGCCACCCAGGATTTCCGGGGCACACCGCGCCGGTTTAGTTCCTCGACCGTGGCAAGGATGGAACGGTGGCGCTGATACAGAGCGAAAATCTCGCGGACCATCCGGGCCTCGTCTTCGTTGACCACCAGCTTGCGAGCTTCTCGGTCGAGGTCGTAGCCCAGAATCACCGTTCCTCCCACCCATTTGCCCTTCTTCCGGGCGGCGCTCATTTTATCGCGGGTGCGCTCCCCGATGATCTCGCGCTCAAACTGCGCAAAGCTCAGAAGGATGTTCAACGTGAGCCGCCCCATGCTGTGGGTCGTGTTGAATTGCTGCGTCACGCTCACGAACGAGCACCCGTGTCGGTCGAGCGTTTCCATGATCCGGCTGAAATCGAGCAAGCTGCGCGAGAGGCGATCCACCTTGTAAACCACGATGGCGTCGACCTTCTTCGCCTCGACGTCGGCCATTAGACGTTGCAAGGCCGGGCGTTCCATGTTGCCGCCGGAAAAACCGCCGTCGTCATACAGGTCCGGGATAACCACCCATCCCTCGTGACGCTGGGAATTGATGAACGCCTCGGCCGCTTCGCGCTGTGCGTCGAGGCTGTTGAACTCCATGTTCAGCCCCTCGTCCGTCGACTTGCGCGTGTAGATCGCGCATCGAATCATCTTCTTGGCCTTTCCGCCTGCCGTCGCCGCCTCCGGCTTCTTGGTGCGTGATACCGGTGTCATGCGGGCCTCCCGTCGAGCCCGAAGAAGTGGACTCCGTTCCAGTGCGCCCCAGTGACCTTTTTGGCGATGGCAGTCAGGCTGCGGTAAACTTGCCCCTCGAACTCAAATCCGTCGTCCAGCACCGCCACGAGGAGTTTGCGCCCTTTGTAATCACGGGTGATCACGGTTCCGGGACCAGGAATGCGGGGATCGCCGGGCGCGTGGATGCGCTGGCGAGTCGTGCGACCTCCGGTGGAAGGTGGGCCGAATGGAGCGGGGTTGCGGATTTTCAGGAGCGTCTCGTCGGCGAGTTCCCGGGCACGGTCCAGAGCCCTCTGGCTCAGGCCCCCGTAGGCGTTCGCCTGAATCTTCCAGGCGATGCGCTTTCGCAGGAAATCCTTGTTCCGGCTCCGGCACTTTTCTCCCCAGACCTCCTCCCACTTGGAACGGAGCTGGTCCGTGGAAAGATCCCGGAGGCTCTCCACTTCGCGGGCGATTCTGGCGTGGTCTTTCGTGGTCATGCGATCTTCTCTTTCTGTGAACCACACAGCCTCGGGTTCGCGCCCGGCTCAAGGGAACTCTCGGCGGTTTCGGCAGCTTTATCTCCCACGGCAACAGTGGATTGCCCTTGCGATTCTGGAAAAGCCATGCCTGCCCGCAGGTGGAGGAAACCAGCCGCGAAAATTGCGGCCAACTCGTCCATGCGCTCCTCTGGGGTCATGTCCGATGGGTGGAGAAAGCCGATGATCGGGCCGTGGGTGGAATTCATAGCCAACCCATGCGGAATAGGCTTCGAATTTGGCCCTTGTTCGCCGTAACGGCTGACACTTGACAACTCTTGCGAGCGTGTTAACCTATCGGTCGAGGCTGAGCCTCAATCAAAAATACAAATCGTCGAAATACCACCGAATCCAGAAGCACAAGAAACCAGTCACAGCGACAAACGATTAAACGCAAAAACGCTTCAAAACGACAAAGACGACGAACACACACACGAGAAAACCAATAAAATGAAAAAGACACTGGGAGCGAGAATCCGCGAGTTGCGCCAGAACGCCAGGCTGTCCCTGCGCGATCTTGGTGACCGGCTCAAGGAACCGGGTAATCCGAACCCCGTATCCGCCGCTTATCTCTCTGACCTGGAGAACGGGCGACGGTTCCCTTCCGAAGATATGTTCGGAAAGTTGGCAGCTGCCCTCGGCACAACCGAGGAGGAGCTGCGCAGTCACGATCAGCGGGCCGCAGGACGCGAGCTCGAGGAGCTGGTCGAGCTAAACCCGCAGTACGCCTTCGCCTTCCGCCAAATCATCGGTGATGTGAGGGATTCGGGGATCAGCCCCGACGAGGTGATCGCTGCATTCAAACGAAAACGTGAAGACATTGACGACTCAGAAAACTGACAGAAACCCGGGGATTTTTCTCAAAACCGAGTTCATCCCCGACAAACGGATCGAGCGCCGCGCCATCGAAGAACTTCAAAGCGTGGGGTTGATGCCCGACAAGCCGGGACCGGTCGCTATCGACCAGTTCTGTGACTTCAAGTGGGGCATGCCCGAAGACTACAAGGATCTTCCCCCCGAAGTGCTGGGATACGCAGGATTCACCCACAACGGTTTTGATCGCATCGTGATCAATACCGCATTGGAGGGTGACCTGTCGCAGACGGCGCGGCGGCGTGTGCGCTCCACCATTGCCCACGAAATTGGACACGCGATCCTCCACGAGAAAATGTTCGTGGAGAAAATGCTCTACGATCAGAACCAAGGGCTCCTCTTTGGCGAGATGGAGCGCAAACCCATGATGGACGTCCGCAAGATCGTCTGTCGGGAGGGAGATGTGTTTGGCGGCATCGGGAAATCTCCGTGGTATGAGGTCCAAGCAAACAAGTTCATGGCGGCGATCCTGATGCCGAAGCCTCTGTTTTATCAGGTCGTCGAGCCGTTCCTGCTTTCATACGATGATCGCACAGCGAGCCCGACGATGCGGATGCGCTATTACGGGAAGATTGAGGAGGTCTCCGAAACCTTCAATGTGAGCCGAGAGATGGCCAGAATCGCCGTGGAGAACTACATGGCAAAAGACCGGACGAAACGTGCGGAGGGCGATTTGCTCTGGGGGTAAATCCCCCTTTTGGCGGAATTGTTCGCTTATCTGGCGAACTTAAGAGAACCACGACCTATTGATATGCACAAACCAACCAATACCACCTGCGGCTCCAAGCCGTCTCCTGAGGTGAAATCCACACCAAAAAACCAATCCACACTTGTTGACGCGCTGTGCCGCGAGGTCCGCTTTGGCGACATTGAGATGAAGGTTGCGGATGGCGTCATCGAAAGATTTCCAGCGCCTCGGCTGATCTACCTCATGAAGCCTTTCTGCCGGGGGCACCCGCCACCCGGTCAAAACATTCCGGACCACGAGCGGCTCAATGCGCTGATTAAAGACATCCAGCACTTGAGCGGCGAGTGGTTGGTGACCGTGAAGGTCGCCCACTCGAAAATCGAGTCGTGGAAACGTGAACGCGTCGGGTCGTTCACTCTCCCTCAGGGAGTTTAAGCCCGAGCCAGCAACCAACAACAGACTGACCGCTAAGCGGAGGTCGCTGCCGGTTCACCATGACGGTGAATCCAGCGCACCTCCGCTTTGTTTTACAGCGGTCGGTCATGGCGGTCTCTAGGCGGGTGCCCGGCGACCACGTAGCGGCGGCGACCTCCCTTCCCCGGTCGGGGAAAGGACCCATTGAACCGCTACGACGGAATCGATGAATTCATCATCAAGGTAATCGAAAAAGAGACAGCAAAACTCCGCGGGCGCTTCGGCATCGTTGCCGACGACCTCGAGGACATCCATCAGGATCTGCACCAGCAGGTCTGGAATAAACTGGCCGGGGAATTCTCCCCGGGTCACCCACAATACAAAGCCGCAGTGCGGCGCACGGTCGACTCCAAGATCAAGGACTTGATCGAGCATCGCAATGCCGAGAAACGTCGCACGAACCGCGACAACCTCCACCTGGAAGCTCCGGTCGAGGGCGACGAAGGAGAAGAACTCACCTTCGCCGACAGCAACGATCTCGAGCGTTGCATGGAAGTCTACGGCGACGCCGCGCCTTCGTGGCACGGTCACCGGCACGGCAAAATCGACATCCAAGAGGCTCTCGCGGCTCTCCCAGGCGATCTGCGTCGATTGGCTGATGCCATTGAGGCTCTCGACGGCAACTTGTCAGCCGTGGAGCGGGAACTCGGACTCACGCGGAAAAAGCTCCGCTGCGACCTCGATAAACTGCGCCGCCTGATGAGGGAGTCGCTGGAGATGTAAACCAGCGGGGCCAATCGGCCGGAAGTCTCCGCATGGGGATGGCAGGACCATGAATCTCCTGCCGTTCCAAACTGACCACGCAGCCCGTCTGCTCGCCGCATTGCGGCGGGCGGGCGTGGCTCTGGACGCAAGCGATCCCGGAGTAGGAAAGACCTATATCGGGTGCGAGGTGGCGCGTCAAGGCGGGTGGAAGCTGGCTGTGATCGCGCCGAAGGCGACTCTTCCCGCGTGGCGTCGAGTGGCCAGCGGTTTCGGTGCAGACATCCTGTTTATATCGAACTTCGAATCCGTAAAGCTGGGGAAGTCGGGTTTCGGCGGATTCAAGGGCAAGGACTTTGTCTGGAGGTTGCCCCCGGACGCTCTGCTCGTCGTCGACGAAGCACAGCGATGCAAGGCCCGCGACAGCCAGAACGCCCGGATGCTCATTGCGGCTCGGCGACAAGGTGTGCGGACGCTTCTCTGCTCGGCAACAGCCGCCGCGAACCCGCTCGAAATGCGGGCACTTGGCTATGCGCTGGGGCTCCATCGATTGCATGATTTCTGGCCGTGGGCCATCGCCCACGGATGCCGGAAGGGCAGGTTTGGATTTGAGTTTAGCGGGGATCGCGAGGCATTGGAACGCCTCCATCACCGGGTCTTCGCGGCGCATGGCCCGGGATCTCGGCTGCGAATCGCAAACATCCCGGAGTTCCCTCCCACTCAAGTCATCGCCGAGCCGGTAGGCACGGGACGGGAGCGGGAGATTCAGGCGATCTACGACGATCTCGCCCGCGACATCAACATCGCCACGGCACGCGACGACGAAAGCCGCCTCTCCGAAATTGCGGACGACCTCAAGGCCAGGAGGGCGAACCACCTGACCGTTCTTCTCCGCGCCCGGCAGGAAATCGAGACGCTCAAAGCAGACGTCATCGTCTCGATGGCGCAGGACGCCGCTGCCGAAGGGATGTCCGTTGCCGTGTTCCTGAATTTTGATGAGACGGTGCGCGAGGTGGCGAAACGGCTCGGCACCAATTGCCTCATCGTCGGCGGGCAAAGCGACACGGCCCGAGCGGAGGCGATCAGCCGTTTCCAAGAAAACCGCGAGCCTTTCATCGTGGCCAACATCAAGGCCGGTGGCGTGGGAGTGAGCCTTCATGACCCCGAGGGCAGAAAACCTCGCCTCGCTCTCATCTCGCCCACCTATTCCGCTCAGGATCTCCGCCAATGCCTCGGGCGCGTCCACCGCACCGGGGGCGCACATTCCATCCAGCGCATCGTCTTTGCCGCCGACACCGTGGAGGAGCGGGCATGTGAGGCAGTAGCCGCAAAGCTCGCCTGCATCGACCTTTTGAACGACGGCGATTTGTCGGGGCCAATTTTGACAAGCCCTCCGCAAGGGAGGGGTATGAACGATAAAGAGCCGACAGATCAGCACGCCCGCTACAGCCCGAGCAGCTTCGCATACCGCGAGATCTGCGCGGGGTTCATCAACCGGGAGGATTCCGGTCCCGCCGCCGAGGAAGGAACGAAAATCCACAAGGCGGTCGAGACCGGGAAGCTTGACGGCCTGACCGACGAACAGCGCCAGTGCGCGGAGATGTGTTTGCGGTTCGTTTCCGATCAGGAAGCGGCATTCCAGCCAGAGCAGATTCTCACGGAACACAAGGTATCGATCTGCGACGGACTGACCTTCGGGACCGCCGACCGTGTCGCCGTCAACGGCAACCGCGCCTTGCTCTTCGATTACAAGTTCGGCCGCAACTCGGTTCCTGATGCCGAGGTCAATCCGCAGATGCAGGCCTACGTGGTCGGCATATTCGAGAAGTTTCCGGCAGTCGATGAGGTCAAGGTTTTCATCATGAT
>CAZSMN010000122.1:0-10248 GCA_964607615.1 uncultured Chthoniobacterales bacterium
TCGATGCCGTGGAGCAAGAGGTTCGTCATGCAGAGGACGTGGGGAAGGTGCTTCTTCTCGATGCCGGCGAAGCAGTCCTGGATGGCGCGTTCGTCGGCCTCGGTCATGGCCTGTTTGCGCAGGTGCTCGATGGCGCAGACGAGGAAGCCGCCGGTGCCGCAGGCGGGGTCGAGGATGCTTTCGCCAAGACGAGGGTTGACCTGCTCGACGATGAACTGGGTAACGGCACGCGGGGTATAGAACTCGCCGGCGTTGCCGGCCGACTGGAGGTCCTTGAGGAGCTTCTCGTAGATATCGCCGAACATGTGGCGATCATCGGAGGCATTGAAGTCGATCCCGTTGATTTTGTTGATGACCTGCCGCATCAACGTGCCGTTCTTCATGTAGTTATTGGCATCCTCAAAGGCGGTGCGGATGAGGCCAGCGATCTTGTCGCCGCCGCCGGTGAGGGCCTTGAGCTTCGGCAGGAGGGTGTTGTTGATGAAGTCGAGCAAGGCCTCGCCGGTGATGCCTTCCTCGTCCGTGGCCCAGTTCCGCCAGCGGAGATGGGCGGGAAGAGGCGATTTGTAGGTGTCGTCGAAGAGCTCAAGCTGCGTCTCTCGGTCGTCGAAGATTTTCAGGAAGAACATCCAGCCGAGTTGCTCAAGGCGCTGGGCGTCGCCGTAGGTGCCGGCGTCCTTACGCATGATGTCCTGAATGGTTTTGACGAGATTGGAGACGTTGGGCATGGGAAATCAAAAATTGACTGATTCAGGAGGATGGATGAATGTGATGGCAAGTTGGACTGGAAATTTCCGGTCGGCGCTGGGCTTCTGGGATTTCCCGGAGGCCCTTCGCATTTCTAGGGGAGGAGTTTCAGTCCCCAACCTTCAATTTTGCCAGCAGGGCTGCGGCGGAATTTGGTTTCGATGATGTCGTAGGCACGGTTCGGCTGCTCAGGGCGCAGGTGCTTCAGCGCGACAGGACGCGCCATAAGATCGGTGAGTTGCAGCCCGGCGGAATTGGAGGCTTTCGGGATCATGACAAGCTGCAGGGGGAGAGGTTTGTGCAGGGCGTTGGCTCCGTCGCACGTGCGGCGGAACGCGAGCTCCAGTTCCGCATCCTCACGCCTGCCGCGCTTCTCCACGATGATGGGAGTCGTGGCAGCTGTTTGTCCGACGCTTCCCAGGTGACGGAAGACACGCTCCAGCCCGGCCTCCATGGCATAGTCGTAGGGATTGACCGGCTGGTGATAGCGGCTGACGTAAGCTGGCTTGTCGATCACAACTGCGACAACCGTTGCGGGTAACGCAGACATCTGTTCCGAGAGGGCTGCGAGGAAGGCTTCACGGCGTGGTTTCTGCAGCAGAAAGAGGAAGTCCCCAAACGGCTTTCTGATTTCGTGTTCATGCAAAACAACCTCGTCGTGCCCCCAGAACTCAAACTTGAACCGCTGGAGTGCAGGGCAAACCCGCTCGACATAGTCCGCCTTGGAGACGATCGCGAACAGCAGCACGAACACGGGGAACTGTGGATCAATCTGGTTGAGATTGTGATCGCCGCTCTCGTCCACGAAGACGAGGTAGTCTCCAAAAGGAGGAGATGAGGCGTCGTTCATGCAGCTTTCTGGTAAAGGGCAGTTTCGAGTTCGCGGATGGCGGCGAGGTAGCCGGGGCGGCCGCCGAAGAGGTTCACGATTTCCACGGGGGTTCCGTGGGCGGTGAGTGGGTCCACCTTGAGAATCTCCAGAGACTCCACGCTGGTGATGCCGCTGTCGGCATACTTCTGGAGCAGGGCGTCGAGGACGGCACGGGCTTTGTCGCCATACTTGCCGAAGACGTTGCGCTTCTTCACCGCGTCGGCACGCTCCCTGCGTGTGAGGGGCGGGGCATCGAAGGCGACATGGCAGACGAGGTCAAAGGCATCGTATTCGCGGCCGGCCTGCTCGGCGAGTTCGTCAAGGAAGACGCCCTTGGCGGCGAGTTCTTCGAGCACGGCCTGCTTCTTCTCGGCGTCGTTCCAGACGGTGAGGAAGTCGTCGAGGGTGGCGTAAGTGGAGCGAACGGTCTTGCGGGTGTAATCGGTCAGGGACTCGGTGATGAGCTTGCCGCTGCCGTCGAGGTATTGCACCCGCTCCATGGCGACGCTCACAGGAACATCGTGAACGACGTAGCGCCGCGAACCGCCGGGCCCACCTTCCGGGCCGGGATCGGGCGGCAACGGCGGCTCACCGCCGGGGGGTGAATCAACCGGCGGCACCGGAGGATCGCTCGGACCCGGTTCATAGATTTGCACCGGATCGCCATCGAAACCCGGATCGGCGAATAACGCGGTGGCTCCGCGGAAGTCCATGATCGTGAAGTAGAGCTTCCCGTAATCCTCATTGATGCGCGTGCCGCGGCCGATGATCTGCTTGAACTCCGTCATCGAGGCGATGCGCTTATCCAGGACGATGAGCTGGCACGTCTGCGCGTCGACTCCGGTGCTCATGAGGCGCGAGGTGCAGGCGACGACCGGGTAGGTGGACTCCGGGTCGATGAAGTTGTCGAGCTGGGCCTTGCCCTCATCGTCATCCCCTGTGATGCGCATGACGTATTTGCTGTTCGCGGCGGCGAGGTCGGGATTCGCATTCACCAGTGCCTGCCGCATGCGCTCCGCATGGTCAGTCGTCTCGCAAAAGACGATCGTTTTGGCGAAGCGGTTGGTGGCCCGGAGGAACTCCGTGATCTTGGCGGCAACCGCTTCGGTGCGCTTCTCAAGAATGAGGTTCTTGTCGAAATCCCGGAGGTTGTATTCCCGATCCTCGATGAGCTGACCGTATTTGTCGATCTGGCCGTATTCCGGCCGCCAGCCGAGGAGGTCCTTGTCGAGGCCGATGCGGACCACTTTGTAGGGGGCCAGAAACCCATCCGCGATACCCTGACCGAGCGAGTAGGTGTAAACCGGGTCGCCGAAGTATTCGATGTTTGAGACGTCCTTCGTCTCCTTCGGCGTGGCGGTAAGGCCGATCTGCGTGGCGGAGGAGAAATACTCCAGCACCTGACGCCACGCCGCATCCTCCGCCGCGCTGCCGCGATGGCACTCGTCGACAACAATCAGATCGAAAAAGTCCGGCGAGAACTGCTTGTAGATGTTTTTGTCCTCTTCGGTGCCCGTGACTGCCTGATACAGGCAGAGATAAATCTCGAACGACTTGTCCACCGTGCGGTTCGTGATCTTCGTCATCGCCGTTCCGAAGGGCTTGAAATCATTCGTCTTGGTCTGGTCGGCAAGGATGTTGCGATCCACGAGGAAGAGAATCCGCTTCTTGGTGCCAGCCTTCCACAGCCGCCAGATAATCTGGAACGCGGTATAGGTCTTGCCCGTGCCGGTAGCCATCACGAGCAAGATGCGACTCTCGCCCCGGGCGATGGCCTCGACGGTGCGATTGATGGCGATGAGCTGGTAGTAGCGCGGCGACTTCCGCGAGCCGTCGTCGTAGTAGTCCTGAGTCGTCACGGCAACCTGCTGCGGCGTCAGGCCCTTGGCCGCGCAGAGACGCGACCACAGCTCTTCGGGGGAAGGAAACTGACCGAGCGGGATCTCACGTGTCACCGTGCCGCCGGACGCCGTGCGGTCGTGCTCGAGGAATGCATCGCCATTGCAGCTATAGGCAAACGGAACGTCGAGGATCTCGGCGTACTCGAGCGCCTGCTGCATACCAGCGCCGACACTGTGGTTGTTATCCTTGGCCTCAATGACGGCAATTGGGAGGTTCGGCTTGTAGTAGAGCAGGTAGTCCGCCTTCTTGGCCTCACCCCGCTTCACCGTCTTTCCACGCACGATGACCCGTCCCTTCGTAAAGTAGGCTTCCTCGCGAATCTGTGTCATCACATCCCACTTGTTCCCGTCGGCCCCAACGAGAGCCGGTGTGATGAACTTCGTGCGGATGTCGGTCTCGCTGAGGGCCTTCTTGTTCATTCGGTCGTGGACGGTGAAACGCGTGAATTGCTACCCAAGCCTCCCGGCCAGATAAACCGATGGCCTCGGTCAAAGCCAAAGTTCGCTGTCGAATCGGTTGGGGAAAATGCTTTTCGAGCCATGGCGTTTTTTACACCGGGGAGTGGGACATCTACGGGGATACCTAACCTCTATTGTCCCTTCCGCCGGCAGATCGCATGCGTGGCATCATGCACAAATCCGGCGGGCGAACAACGCGAAACCCGCACCACGACAGTCCCCCACCCCATCCAAGGCGTGGCGAGCGGGAGCAACTCTCAAATCAGGAGCAAGAAACGCCCGGCGGGGCAGGGTTCCAATTCCTTGACTGCTAGAGATGCTCCGTCAGCCAAGTCGAGATGCGTCTCGCCCCCGCCCGTTATGATTGATGATTCGACGTCCAACGCACGCCAGATGCCGTCCGGCTATTTGCGCCGGACCTTGGCCAATTTGCGGAGCCGCTTCCACTCGCCCCAGGCGAGGAGACCGAGCAAGAGGGCTGCGGCGATGAGGGTCGAGGGCTCGGGGACCGCTGTGATGGTGAATGTGCTGCTGCCGTTGTCCCATGCCGAGGTGAAACCGTTGTCGAACTCGAACAGGCTGGTATTTGAGATGCTCGAACTGAGATCGGTCTTGAACGTGAGGACGTTTCCTTCGAGGAAATTTGACACGGTCAGCTTTTGCGTGCCGCCGTTGGCGTAGATCCCGAAATTCAGCGTCCCTGATCCTGTTGAGCCGAAGTCCAGCGAAGAGGCGGAGGTCAGCGTGAGGGCTCCGAACGTCTCATTGACCCCGCTGCCGCGGAGAATCCTGCCGCCGGCGAGGGTCACGGCCGCGCTATCGTTGACCGCGCCGGATGCCGTGACCTCCAGCGTGCTACCGGAACCGGAGACGAGAATATTGCCGGTGCTGCCGAGCGAATTGGCTGCTGCGGCGCGGAGGGTGCCCGCGGAGAGGGTCGTGTTGCCGGTGTAGGAGTTGGCGCCCGAGAGAATCTGGGTCGAGGCGCCATTCTTGACAAGCGCGAGGGCTCCGGTGCCGGGTCCATTCGCGATCGTGCCGGAAAAGTCCGTCGTTCCGGTCGCGCCGTTCAGCGTGAGGGTTACGTTGTTGGTGTTGGCGGCCACCATGCTGGCAAAGACAGACCCGCCGCCGGCAAGGGACTTCACATTGACGTTGCGATTATTGGCCGCGGAGGCAACAAGGTTCAGGATGCCATCCACCGTCACGTTCGGCGACGTGCTGGCATTGCTGCCGAGGGTGATTGAGTTGCCCGCCATCAGGAGCACGTTGTTCCCGCCGATGAGGTCGGCATTGGCAAAGTTTGTCGCGTTGTTGATGCGCATCGCGCCGTAGTTCGCACCCGAGAAGGCTGTCGTCTGCAGGTTGAGCACACCGTTCTGGATCACCGGTGCGCCAAGGGCGGTGATGTTTGCGATTTCCCATTGGGAAAGCCCGGTGGTCTCCAAGGCGAGTGTGTTGCCACCGGTGACGGCGAGGCTCTTGCCGTTGACGTTCAGGGTGCGCGACCCGCCGTTCAACTCCATGGTCTTGAAGGTCAGATTGAGGCGGTTGCTCCCGACGAGGTTGAGGGTGCCCTCCACACTGAGGGCGTTGGAATACCAGAGGTTGGCGGAGGATGTGTTATTGAGGGAAGCTCCGGAGGCAAAGGTCACGTTGCCCGTTCCGGTCGATCCTCCGAGAATGTTCGATCCGCTGGTCGTGCTGATCCCGCTGATGACGAGTGTGGAAGATCCTCCAACGACGGTGCCGCCACTGTAGGTATTGTTCCCAGCGAGGGTGACCGCACCCGTGCCGGACAATGCGATGCCCACGCGGCCACCGGTGGCCACGCCGTTGTTATCCGCCACGACGCCCGCAAACGTCGCCGGGGTGCTGCCGCCCAGCGTGAGGACGGAGACGCCGCCACCGGAATTGTTTTGAATCTGTCCCGCGCTCGTTCCGCTGAATCCCGCAACGGTCTGGCTGGTGCCGTTGAGGTCGAGCACAGCCCCGCTGGCAATCACGCCCAGCGTGCTGGTGTTTCCTCCGAGCGTGCCGTTGCCTGCCAGCCTGAGAGTGCCCGCGGCAATGGCGGTCGTGCCGGTATAGGCATTTGTTCCCGTGAGCGTGACGGTGCCGGCACCCGCCTGGGTGAGATTACCGCTGCCATTAATGACCGATGCAACGGAGAGGTCGGAATCCGACCGGTTGAAAATGAGGTTTCCGGAGTTGGATGTCGTGCCGCTGCCGAGATTGCCCGCCACCCCACCACTGCCGACCCTCAGCGTGACGCCGGAGGCGATGGTTGTGGCGTTGTAGGTGTTCGAGCCGGTCAAGGTGACCGTGCTCCCTGTCACGTTCGCAGTGAGGTTTCTACCGGAGCCGGTGAGGTTACCGAGGACCACGTTGCCGCCGGAGAACCCGGTGATGAGGAGATCACTTGCCATGGCGATCGGTGCGGAGATCGTCTGCGTTGTGGCATCCTGCACCGTGATCGTCGCGGCCGAGGTGGTGTTGTTCAAGGTCAGCGTGCCGGCTCCGCCGATCGTGTAGTTGGCAGAGCTGAAGACCAGTTGGCCCACGGTGCGATCCGCATTGAGCGTAACCGATGTGTTGCCGGAGCCTGCCGCCCCGAACCTTGCGCCGGCGCCTGCGGCGTTGGGATCCACCGCATTCGTCCAGAGCGATGCGGTGCCCCAGTTGCCGCCCCCGCCGCTGCCCTGCCACTCGTTGGCGGCGTAGCCGCTCAGGGTGACGTTGTTGGAATTATAATTGATCGTCAGCGCGAAGGAGAACGGATCGTTCCCGACGAGGACCTTGTTGTTGGCATTGGCAAACGTGCCGGTCAGGGCACCCGCGCTGTTAATGATCAGGAACGTGTTGCCGTTGGCAGGAACAAATGCGGAGCCGCCCGTTCCCGCGATGAGATTCGCGGTCAGCAAACCGCCAAGGGTCGTCGTCCCGGAAACGGAGATGTTGCTGAATCGCCCAGAGTTCACAGCCTCTTGAAAAGCACTCGCCGCCGTCGTCCCGCCGATGTTGATCGCCAGCGTGCCGCCGGACTGCTGCAGGTAATTTCCGGTGATCGTGGTTCGACCGGCCGTCGGGGTGAAGCTGAGCTGCGCATTGCCGAACGAATCAGGCGTGTTGGTAACGATCTCTCCACCGGGGGCAAGGGTTCCCCCGTAGTTGATGAAGGTGCCGATATTCGCAGAAGCCGCCACCTGGTTTGCCGTGGCCGTGGCCGTGGAACTCGACCCCAGATTCGACGCATTGATCGTGCCGGCCGTGAGCGTCCCGCCCATGAAGTTGAAATTGCTCATGCCGCCATTGCCTGCGGTTGGGGCGTTCCCAGCCAGCGTTCCGGCAATCACCAACCGGCCGCCGGTAAGCGTGTAGGCAGCTTTTGATCCGTGCGTCACATTTCCCGTCACCCCGATCGTCACATTGGAATTCGTATTTGCGACCGAAGCTCCCGTGAAAACATTTGTTGCCGCGGTCACACCGAATTGAGCAACACCTCCGCTCTGATTAAAAAGAATCCTTGGCGAGTTGAGCATCTGAGCACCGCCGATGTTGCTTGCCGCCACCGCTTTCGCCACATCAAGAAAGCCGGACTGGACGTTAAAGTTGAGCGAGTCCGAGGCACCGGAACTCGTGCTGGTTGCACCTCCAACGCCGAACTGGCCGCCGCTGCTTTGAGATGTTCCGTTCCCCGTCATGAAAAGCGCACCGCCATTGATGGTGAAGTTTCCACCGGCAGCTCCATTGATCGAGGTGACGTAGCGTGCCCCGCCCGTCAGCAGCGAACCACCACTCAATGTAACGTTGCCGTTCATGGCAGTGGCGCTGTTATGGCCGAGATCGCTGATTTTCCAAGTGCCGGAATAGACATTCAAAGATCCTCCTGTGGTAACGCGGATCGCGGAGGTGCTGCCGGTGGTCGAAATGACGTTGACGCTGTCCGTGGAATTCACGGAAGAACCGAGATTGACTGTCTTAGCAACGTTAAAGACCCCGGTGCTCGCCGCGGACGAGGAGTAGATGCCGACGCTTCTGCCTGTCGTCGGATCAATCGTGATCGCGCCACCGCCAACGCCACCGAGAGTCCAATTCAGCAGCAGAGGAGTTCCTGAGCTTCCCATGGTGATGTTCCCTGTCGTGCGAAGAGTGCCGCCCGACGATTGGTTCCACGTCTGGTTTGCCCCGAGGCCCAAATTCGCGCTGATCGTATTGGTCCCGCTCGTGTTGAGCGAACTGATACCGCTGGCTCCGATGCTCAGCACATTTGATCCCGAATCGCTGCCGAGAACCCAACCTCCCGATGCGGTTCCATTGAAAGCCATGCCAAGAACCGACCAACTGGACGTCAATTGCGGAAGATTCGCCGTCGGAGCTCCCGAAAACACGGCGAGATTGCCCGTCAGGCTGTTCAGGGGACCGACTCCACCGACCCAGTTGAGGGAATCGGAGAAACTGGTGCCGTTGCTGCCGCTCCACGTCACGTTCTGAGCGCTCAGAGGGATCGCTCCGGCCAACAAAAACGCCATCACACAGGCGATAGGGACTTTCAGACGCTGCGCCTTTGCGTGCGCATAGATCTTCGAAAAACTTCCTGCCGCGGTCCGGGGGTATGACTTCATAGGATAGGTGGTTCCTTTAGTGGGGATGCTACAAATGCAACATAACGTAACATTAATGCAAGCTTTTGCTTTCAGTTTATTTTCTGTTGCTTTTTATTGCATTTGAAAGAACCAAAGGGCCGCATGCAACCGGTTCACGCCGCAGAGCCGCGGAACACAAACAAAACAGAGCGTGTCAGAAGAACCGCGAGAACGCCGCTACCGCCGCATGCCTCCCCAACTGCAGCCGTGGGAAACGCGGCGTAAAAGACGCCCGCCTTCCGGAGATTTGCGTGGAATACCCCTAGGGCTTGGCCCCTGGAAGCCAGAGCGGCCCCGTCCAGAGGAACGCAGGCCTCTCAGCGTGCTTTGTCCAGCGGGGCGTGCGAAGCCAATCTGTCAGCCAGTTCCGTCTTCCGAAAAGGCTTTGCGAGGAAATCGTTCATACCTGCCTCCCGGCAGCGGACCCGATCTGCCGGACCGAGATTTGCCGTCATCGCGATGATCGGAACCGCAGGAAGAGAAGCGCTCTCAAGCGCACGGATGTTCTCCGTCGCCGTGAGACCGTCCATGACCGGCATCTCCATATCCATGAGGATGGCTCCGAATCTTCCGGGAGCGAATGCAGCGACAGCATCCGCACCGTTGTAAACGGAACTCGTCCGGTAGCCCATCTGCGCGAGAAGCCGCTGGACAAGCTTGTTGCTGGTCGAGTCGTCCTCCACGATGAGAATCAGCGGGCCATCCGGAGTCGGCACCAGCGGGTCCTGAGGCGGTTCCGGCGAACGTTCCCGCGAGCCGACGAGCGGCAGCCAGCGGTTGAGGATCTCGGCCAGACGGGCCGGGGAAAAGGGCTTTTCGATGTAGTCGTTCATCCCCGCCATGAGGCACCGATCGCGGTCGCCCGGCATGACATGCGCCGTGATGGCGATGATCGGGATGTTTTTACTGCGCAGGGACGCGGCGGCTTTACGGATCTGACGGGTAGCCTCCAAGCCGTCCATCTCCGGCATTTGCAGGTCCATGAGAACGAGATCAAAATGTTCCGTCTGGAGCGAACGGAGTGCCTCGGTGCCGTTACCAGCCACCTCAACCTGCAACCCCATTTTCGTAAGGATGCCGGCCGCGACGTCCTGATTGGTGTAGTTATCTTCAACAAGGAGGATGCGCGCATTCGTATGGGCGAGCGAGGCGATGACCGACGGGTTCCCCGCCGCGGCGGGATCAGATCCCGCTTCCGCAGGAGAAACCGGGGGCTCGAGTTGGACGGTGAACCAGAACTCCGACCCCACGCCCTCGGTGCTCGAAAAGCCGATTTCGCCGCCCATCCGTTCGGCGAGTTCCTTGGAGATGGCGAGCCCCAGTCCGGTGCCGCCGTAGCGGCGCGTCGTGGAAGCATCGGCCTGCGTGAACTTCCTGAAAAGCAGAGTCTGCTTGTCGGCAGCGATCCCGATGCCCGTATCCCGCACAACGAAGCGCAGGAGAAATCCGGAGTCCGCTCGGCCGGCGAGATGCGCACTGATATTCACCTCGCCCTTGCGCGTGAATTTCAGAGCATTGCCGATGAGGTTGAGAAGTATTTGGCGGAGCCGCCCGGGATCGCCGCAAACTCGGTGAGGCACATCGGGTGCCGCCGAACAGACAAAGGCAACGCCCTGCTCCCGGG
>CAZSMN010000123.1:0-10227 GCA_964607615.1 uncultured Chthoniobacterales bacterium
CCAGCGGTTCACCGAACTGATCAGCAGTGCCAGTGCATCCATGAAGGCCCCGAAAGATCAGACCCAAGACTGGCTCAAATCCAGGGGACGGACGATACAAAGGATCGGAAGAAAACTCCTCGACTGCGAGAAATCCCTCAGAAATCGCTCCCAGCTTTCGCACATCGCATCGAGATCCTTCGCGCGATCGCACCGGAAAAACCAGCCGAGCAGCGCCGCGCCGTGGGGCCGGTTCCCAGTCCGTGCGTAAATCCATGCCACCTGCATGCCGCGCTTGTGGAGGAGGTTCATGAATCCCGGCAGGAAGGTGAAGAGGTAGACAATCAGAAACAGCCCGATGGCGCCTTCCAGAATGGCGAGAATCTCACCGGAAAGGCTGGTCGGAGTCGAGAAGCCGAGCGTGCTCAGAGCGCTTCCGCTCGAGACGATTGCGCCCATGAACGTCGCATCCGCCTGAAACGCCCAGTTCAACAGGGCGAATCCGAAGGTCACCAGAAAAAACCATGTCGCCGTGATCGCAATGAGCGCGCAAGGCCAATACCACACCATGATCTCGTTCTTCTCGTGCTGACTTCGCGTGAGAAGCCGGATGCGGAGCCGGAAGAGATCGAACAAAAGCCGGCCGACCCCTGCCGCTAACGGATCGCGATAGCGCTGATTCAGCACCCCGACACGGATCACGGATTTGAAAAACTCGATAATCAGCAACACACCGACCACGCCGGCCAGCCACCGGAAAATCTCACCCGATCCGGCCCACCATGCCGCAGCGAAAGAAGGGAAAACGTCCATAGGATACAAAGGAAGAGTCTATTCCCCTCACCCCGGCACCTGCGAGCCGCATCTCAAGTCCGCCTTGCCGGCGCCTCATTTCCGGTTGCCCCGCCTGACGACACGGTTCATACTCCCTACGCTTTGAAAATTCCTCTCTTTCTGACGGCGATTTTTGCCGCCCTGATGACCTCGGCCTTCGCGCAGGCCGTGCCCACACTGAACCGCGAATCGCGCGCTCTGCTTCAGGGCGCCTTGGCGGACTTTGATGCGAAGCGCTTCGATGAAGCCCTCGCAAAGCTCCAGGAAGCTGAAAAAACGAGCCCTGATGATCCCTTCGTGATCAACCTGATCGGTGCCGCTTACACGAAGAAGAAGGATTATGGCACGGCGCTCAGCTATTTTGAGAAATCCCTGTCGAAGGATCCGAACTTCTTCCCCGCGCAGTTCAACATCGCGGAACTGGACTTCCTCCAGACCAACTACCCAGCAGCCTTGGAACGCTTCAACAAGATGCTCGAAAGGGATCCCCGCAACGAACTCCTCCAGTTCAAGGTTTTCCTAACCCTCCTTCAGATGAACCGGAACGAGGAAGCTGCCAAAGTGCTGGCGAGGATCCCCTACCCCGGCAACACACCGGCATGGTATTACGCGCAGGCCGCCTGGGAGTCGAAACGCGGAAACGTCAAGAAGGCCATGGAGTATGTCTCCGGTGCCCGCTACATCTTCGGCCCCAAAACGCTGATGTTCGACGAGACGTTCCGGGACCTCCAGATCAAGCTCCGCTGAGCCTTGTTGAAATGACCAGCCGCCCGTCCTCTGCCCGAAGCGTTATCCCCAAAAAAGCTGCCGCACGCGACAAGCTCCTTCACGAGAAAGCCCGCATTCTCGTCACCGGAGCCGCCGGCTTCATCGGCAGCGCTCTCGTCCACGAGCTCAACCAGCGTGGTCTCTCCGATATCGTCCTCACCGATTTTCTGGGACAGGACGAAAAATGGCGCAACCTCCTGCCGCTGGAGTTTGAGGACTACATCCCGGCAGACGAGTTTTTGGAAGGCATCAGCGCCGATCCGGAGACCTTCGGCAAATTTGCTGCCGTCTTTCATCTCGGAGCCTGCTCGTCCACGACCGTCACGGATGCAGACTATGTGATGAAGAACAACTTTGCCTACACGCGGGACCTCTGCCGCTGGGCTCTCTCGTCGGGCGCCCGGTTTGTCTACGCCTCGTCGGCTGCCACCTACGGAGACGGCTCGGCCGGCATGGACGACACCTCCGCGGACCTGAAGGCCTTCCGGCCTCTGAACCTCTACGGCTACTCCAAGCAGCTTTTCGACCTCTACGCCGCGCGCGAGGAGATCCTTCAAGACATCGTCGGCATCAAGTATTTCAACGTCTTCGGACCGAACGAATACCACAAAGGCGACATGCGGAGCCTGGTGTGCAAAGCCTACGAGCAGATCGAATCCACCGGGAAAATCCGGCTCTTCAAGAGCTACAAGCCGGACTACGCCGACGGCTGCCAGATGCGTGACTTCGTCTATGTGAAGGACGCGGTGGACATGACCCTCCACCTCGCCGAGGAGGAGGAAGCCGGCGGCCTCTACAACATCGGTTCCGGGGTCGCCCGCACATGGGTCGACCTGGCCACCGCTCTGTTCAACGCCCTCGGGAAGCCGGTCAATATCGAATTCATCGAGATGCCCGACTCCCTGAAGGGCCAGTACCAATACTATACCTGCGCGGACATCTCGAAGCTCCGCTCGACCGGCTATACCAGGGAGACGACCACCCTCGAAGCGGCAGTGCACGACTATGCGGTGAACTACCTCCGCCCGGGACTCCGCCTCGGACAGTAACGATTTTTCTCACCGTTTGACACCGCTGCAAAGCGCGGGACAATCTCACCACCAACCAACACCACTTATGCCACTCGAAATCGGAACCAAAGCCCCGGACTTCACCCTCAAATCGATGACTGCCGACGGACTCATCGATGTGAGCCTCGCCGACAATGCCGGCAAGAAAGCAACCGTCCTTCTCTTCTTCCCGCTCGCCTTCACCAGCGTGTGCACGCAGGAGATGTGCGACATGAGCGCCGGCCTGGGCAAGTTTGAGGGTCTCAATGCCGACGTCCTCGCCATCAGTGTTGACAGCCCGTTCGCTCAGGATGCGTGGGCCAAGAAGGAAGGCATCAAGATCAAACTGCTCAGCGATTTGAACAAAACCGTTACGGAAGCCTACGGGGTTACGTTCCCGGCCCTCGCCGGAATCGGCGATACCTCAGCCCGCGCCGCCTTCGTCATCGATAAGGCCGGCCAGATCGTTTACAGCGAGCAAACGCCAACTCCGAAAGACCTGCCAGACTTCGCCAAGATCGAGGCCGTTCTTGCCGCTCTCTGATAAATCGCCACCACAACCCGTTAGAGAAAAACGCCGGTCCCCGTGGGGCCGGCGTTTTTTTGTGCTCCCTGACTGAAGCTCCAAATCATTAAAAGTGGCTAGAGCGAAGGGCGACCGCAGAAAGGCAGCCACCCCACATTTCATGCCAGCAGGGTTGAAGAGCCTCCAGATAGTCCCGGAACATACGCGACAGGCCCCCTTCGAGAAGGATCCGTCCCTCGTTAAAGAACGTTATCCTGAGCGGCGGCGAGAACCTGATTCAGCTCCGTGAGGACCTTGACAACGCGCTCTTCCTTGCGGAGCAGATCGGCGCTCGGGCTGGGATCCGACTCACGCACCTGGGCAATGGCCGTCGCCAGAGTGCGTGCCGCCGCGATGGCAGCCCGGAGTTTGGCAATCGACTCCTTGTTCGTCCGGTTCTCACGGTTGATCTGTGTAAAGTAGCGAACCTGAAACTCCAGCCAGGCGAGCGCGTTATCCATGGCCGCCCATCCCCCGACAAGCTGGCCGTCGGGAGTGAATGCCGGCGGGACTGGATCATCGGGACGGATCGGAACAACCGACTCGGGCGGATCGGAAATGCCCCGCGTCGCCTTGGGATTCTCAATGATCGTCGGCGTGATGAACACGATGAGGTTCACCTTGTTGCGGGAGCGCGCCTTGCTCTTGAAGAGTTCGCCTACGCCGGGAATATCCTGAAGGAACGGGATGCCGTTCCTGTTGTTGTTGTCATCGACTTTTTCAAGCCCGCCGACGGCAAGAGTGTAGCCGGAGTTTACCTGGAGCGAGGCATTGTAGATACGCTGTGAGGTAACAGGGTAATCGTTGGATCCGGTCCCAAGGTTGATAGGCACAGTGCCAATAATTGAGGAAATCGTGATAGCGACTGTCATCGCAATCTGATCCTTCCCAACCGTCTTCGGCAGAATGTTGATCTGCGTTCCAATCGGAAGATAGCCAAGCGTGCCGATCGGCGTGGCGGTTGTTCCGGATTCGACCTGCGAGACACCGGCATTGATCGGAGTGTTTTCGGCCGATGTGATCGCAACCTCGCGATTGTTCACCGTGAGGACGCGCGGATATTGGACCATGCTGATGGTCCGGTCTTCCATGAAAGCCTGCAGCGTCACGGCCACCTGACTGGCGCTGAGAACGGCGGAGTAAGGAGCCGCAATCGAAAGGTTCGTGGTAGTATCCTTCGTTGTGTAATCGAAAGTTGCAGGAGCGCCGGAGCCAGACTGCCTTTGATTCTCCCGTTGAGTATCGAGGCTCAACGTCCCACCGGGCGACATAATGATGTCATTCGCCGCTACCGTGAACCCCCCCGACATCGTGCCTGCCCAGTTGATACCGAGTTCCTTCTTCGGATTCTTCTTCGTCTCGAAGAATTTCACTTCGATAGCGATGAGGGCCTGCGGACGGTCAACGGCCAACAGATAGTCGGCAACCCACTTGTGCTGCTGCTTCGTTGCAACAACCCAAAGCGTGTTATTGTCGGAATTATAAATAACCTGCGGAGTCTGCGGCGGGACGTAGGTGGGGTTTAGACGCTGTAGAGCGGCCTCGCCCCCGTCGCCGCTATCGGTTGCCGCCGAGGTTGATTGCACCGTCGTTCCTCGCTCGGGAGCCTCACCTTGGATGGAGCCGTCCGGTCCGTAGGTAATTGGCGTGAGTCCCAGCATCACTCGGATCTCATTGATGATGCGGGGGGCTTTGGATTGGAAGACCCTCTGGGAGTTTTGAAGAGGCAGGTTGGGGTTGGAAACTGTCTGACCAGAGGCTGAGGAACCACTGCCGACAGCGCCCTGGTTGCTCGACCCTTCGTTGCGGAAGTCGATCCTTTCAACCGGATCATAAACCAGCTTGTAGGCAATCCCGATGAGCTTGTTTTCCTCTTCCTCCTTGATGCGGCTCTCGCGCTCCTCGTCGATGGAACGGAAATACCAGACCCCGTTCTCGAACGAGATACGAATGCCATTATCCTGGGCCAGACTCTCCAAGGCCACAAAGGGACTGGACTCCATGGTGAAAGTCACCAGCCGCTTGTTCGCACTATCCCCCTCCGGAATTCCGACAAACGGAATCCCGGCCTCGTCCGCCAGATAGCGCAGCACATCGCGCAGCGATGCCCGGTCAAAATTGAACAGCTTCGCGGGCTGGGTCCTCAGACGGGCCGCAGCGGTGTTTCCCGCGGTTCCGTAGTCGGCATAGGTCGGGTTTTGCGGCACCTCGACAACGAAGGGCGTCGTCTGCTGTGCGGAGACAAGGAACGTGGGCACGGTCAGTGTCACGGCGAACAAACCGAGGAGGAAAAGGACTTTTTTACTCACAAAATGGGCTTTTCTGGCACTTCAATCTGTTTCGGTGTCTCCATGGACCGGGCCGTTTGTCCTGTCGGGGCGGTGATTCGGTTCATGGGAGGTTCTAGGATTGTCGAAGCGGCGTTGCATGAGGTGGGTATCAGAGCCATCCGGGCATTTCCAGAAGAAATTCGCGCAACATGCAACTATGGACGGATCGTTCCTTAAGGGGAAACCTCCGAATTCCTCCGGGACGGAAGACACTAACCGGTTTACATTTTTCCCGAGCCTCGCTACCGTGCAACATATGAAGACGAGGCGTTGCATGAAGGAAGCATTTACCTTGATCGAGGTTTTGGTCGTGCTTGCAGCCGTGTCGATCCTCAGCGGCGTCGGCTATCTGGCCGTAACCGGAGCTCAAACGGCGGCAAAAGAAGCCAAACTGGAGTCCGACGTACAAACCCTGAACCGAGCCGTGCAGCTCTATATTTCCAGCGGAGGAGATTTGACCGGAGTCACGAATGTGGACGGCGTCATTGCCAAGTTGAAGTCGCGAAAGGACGCAGCGACTGCAGCAAGGACAATCGGTCTGCGCGAGAACCTCATCGACACGCGCATCACGAACACCCCTCAGACAGCCGCCGAAGCGACCACCACGCAACTGCGTGCTGCCTGGGACACGAATAGTTTGAGCTTCTACACGAGGCGAGATGGGGACGGGTGGGTGAAGGAATTCCCCTTGATGAATACCGATGAAACAATCGAGTTGCCCGCCGATGAATCGCGCGCTCCCACCTTGGCCGGTGCGACAAATTCCACCTGGGTCTGGGACTACAGCAACCCCGGTGCAGCCACAGGCCCGGGCAATCTGACACCCGCCCCGGGCACTGGACCGGGCACCCCGCCAGGTAGCGGCAATGGCACGACAACCTACACCACCCAACTCGCCGCGCCATCCATCTCTCCCGGCTCAGGGTCATTCCCGGCGGGAAATTTCCCGCTTCAGGTGACAATCACGAACAATCTCTCCAACCCTGCGGACGCCTCGATGGTTTATTACTCCACAGGTTCGGGATTCGCCCCTTACACGGGACCCTTCACGGTCTCGGGCGGCACGACGGTAACGGCTCTCGCCGTCTCCCTCGATACCACCCGCTACCAAAACAGCGCCCAGGTTTCCGCTCTTTACGAGCTCGATGCCCCGACCTCCCTGCCATCCGGCGTACTTCTCTCCGCGGTCGAATTGCAAAACAGCGTGCAAGTGAACGGAAGCGTCACGATCGCTGGCACGGGACTCGGGAATATCACTTTCTTCGGAACGTCCCGGGTGAATGGAAACCTCTATCTGCCGGGAACCCCGGACATTTACCGGGCCTACGTCGCCGCGTCGCAGCTCTGGTCTACGGCGGCCGACTCCACATTCGCAAACTTCATCGTTGGCAACCAGTATAGCGGTGCCGGCGTACTCGTGAATCCGCCGGATGCGTCATGGTCGGCCTCGCCGCGGGTGATCAATCTCAACGGAGATGCCCTGCCTAACAATTACCGCATCTTGATCCAGGACTCCGCTCGCATCGACGGCAAAATCTACCGCCGTTCGGTCCCCATCACCCTCCCGACCGTGACCGCGCCGCCACTGAAATCAAACAGTGTCTCACGGGATTATCATAGCTGGACCTTGAGCCCCAGTAACCCAAGCCGCTTCCCGACCACCGTTGACCCGACCGTCAACTCCGGAGTCAACCTCACCACCAATGCAACGCTCACCCTACTTCCGGGGAACTACGGCAACGTCACCGGCTCCAACAACGGCGTGCTCGTCCTGGGAAATGCTGCCAATCCCAATGTCGTGCAAAACTACTCGTTCGAGAACCTCAATATCAACGGCGGAGCCCGCATCTCGATCGTCGGCAAAGTGAATATCACCATCCGGTTTAACAATCAGGTCCGCGTGGATAACAACGGAATCTTCGGAAACCCCGAACACCCGGAGTGGCTCCAGCTCAGAATCTACTCCACGGCAGCGCCCTCGGCGAACACCGGGCAGTTCCTCCTTGCCTCCACGGGACGGTTCTACGGGCAGATCCTCGCTCCCACCGGCCTGGTAACGATCCAGGAGGGATCAAAGTTTGTCGGATCCGTCTCTGCCTACAAGATGCTCATGACCGGCACGGCAGGAATCAACGCCGACGTGAACTTCTCGCTCGCCCCGCTGACAGAGTAGAGCTTCTCCTTTTTGTCCTCATGCGCCTCCTTGACCTGCCACCTGAATCACCCGTCGGCCAAAGAATCAAAGAACTCTCGTTCGGTGAGGGGGTCAGCGACTTTTACCTGACACCGGATGAGCCGCTGGCGTACAAAAAGAACGGTCAGCTCATTTACGACGAAACGTATTTCGACATGGCAGTCCCGCCGTTTTTGGAGCCAGGGTGCGATGACAGCGCGATGGATCTCCACGGCCGCCGCTTCCGCGTGAGCCAGATGGTAACACAGGGCCGGCTCCGCTGGGTGCTCCGTTTGCTGCCGAACGAAATCCCCCACCCCGACTCCGTCAAGGTGCCGCCTCCAGCTCTTAAAGCGTTTCTCGAAGCGAAAAACGGCCTTTTCCTGATCTGCGGTGCGACCGGCAGCGGAAAGTCAACAACTATCGCCTCAATGGTCCTCCATCGGGCCCTCCGCCGGAGGGAACACGTCATTTCTTTTGAGGATCCGATCGAGTTTGTCTACCCGCCGGGACTCCCTTCGCTGGTCTCCCAGCGCGAAATGGGCACCGACGAGATCGACTTTTCGAAAGCCCTGCGAGCCGCCCTCCGCCAGGCTCCGGATGTCATCATCATCGGAGAGATCCGTGACGGTGAAACCGCCGAGATCGCCCTCCAAGCCTCCGAAACCGGCCACGTCGTTGTTGCGACCCTCCACACCTCTACCGCCTCCCAGACGGTTCAGCGCTTCCTCAAGCTGATTCCCTCCGACCGGCTCGAAACCTCGCAGGCAACACTTGCCGACTGCCTCCGTCTTGTGCTATGCCAGCGGCTCCTGCTGGATGAACGGCAGGAACGGCGGTTCCCGATCCACGAAGTCCTGCTCCAGTATGACGGTGTGGTGAACATCATCCGTCGTGGCGATTTTAAGAAGCTCGATCAGGAACTCGAAACAGGATGGAAACGCGGAATGTATAACTTTGAAAAAAGCGTCCAACTTCGTGCTGATGACGGCTTTCAGAGCAATACCGGCAGCGCGCCGGGCGCCTTCTCCTGGGAAGAAGTGAATTATTATCTGGAAAATCAGGTGGAGATCACCCGTTGAAAACATCCGACATCAAATCTATTCTCGATTTTTCCGCCTTCCGCCCGGAGCCGGATGATTCCAGTGCGTCGTGGAAAAAACGTTTCCCCAACCGGCGAAGCCTCTTTTTCGGCATCGGTCGGGCCGCCCTTTCGTGGCGTCCCTTGGCCAAAGGAGGAGCGCCCGGTCCGATCGAGATCGCGCGCACCGAGCCGAAAGATTACCTCACGCAGGTGGCCACGCAGCTCAAAGAGCATTGCGATGATGGCTGGTGCGCAATCTCGGTCAACACCCGGTATGTTTTGAGTCTGGAAACCAACCTCTCCCGCCGCCCCGGTAGCGAAGAACTCCTCAAAGCCAATCCGCGAAGTGTTCTTGGCAGCCGCTACGAACGCGGCAAGAAGTACTCCGTCACTCACAATCCGGAGACCAACTCGAGCATCCTTCTCTCCTGCGATGAAGAACAGCTTAAGCGGATAGAGACGATGTTCAAAGAAACGGGCTTCCAGATCGGACGCATCTGCTGCGGGCCTTATGTTCTCCTCCGCCATGCCCTGTCGGTTACCAATACCACGAAGGGTTCGGAGAAACCGCTGAGCACATTTTACATCGTGTGCTGCGAAGGTGCGGTCTGCGCGCTCGTTCAGGACAAGGACAACTGGGTCGAGCTCCGGTCCCGCACCGACGTGTATGACGAGGATTTCACCCCGATCTCCGACCTGCTCGCGCCTTTCCATTCGCGTCTCGCCGCCGGCATGGGCATCACTCTGATCTGTGATGAGCCGATCCCCGGGCTCGTCGAGAAGCTCTCAACCACTTTTCCCGACCGTCCCCTCAACGACCTCTCTCAGCCGGCCCTCCTCGCCTCGCTGATGGTTCAGAATTAGCGCCATGCAGATCGCCGCCCGCCAAATCGACGACTTCAAGACCGACCGCAAGGAGATTTCCCCTCCGTTGCCGGATGTCTTGCGGCTCGTTCCCATCCTGCTCTACTGCTCGATCGTCGTTACAATCGTTTTCAGCGCACTATTCCTGACTCAACTCAGGATGGCGGCAGTCAAGCGTGACGACCACAAGCGCCGCACCGCAGAGCTCAACGCGCAAGTCGGACAGGCCAATGCCCAGCGCGCCGCTCTTGAGGTGGAAATCAAGCGCGCAACGGATCTTCAAGCATGGGTCGCAGGCTCCCGGCCGCTCCAGCCGCTTATCGTGGAGATCACCCGGAGCATGGGAAATCGCTCGTCGATACTCGGCCTTCGCCTGGACCGCGAACCGGCGGCGCCCGCCCAGCTGAAACTCGCGATGAAACTCGGTACAGACTCCACCAAACAACTCGACACGACCCTTGAACGGATTCTGTCGCAGGACTACCGCCCGATCTCGCCCCAGCAGGCCATGGGCCGCGGTGAGGTGGACTACCGCGCGACGTTGATCCGCCAGACCCTCCGGTCTACCGAAGCCGAACCAG